>JAPUHN010000001.1 GCA_027297685.1 Alphaproteobacteria bacterium
GCCCACCAGCCGGGCAACAGCAGCAGCCACGTACCGATCGGCCGGTCGAGCCGCGCCAGGCGCAAATAGGGGTGCACCGGCCGCGGCGCCAGCCGGTCGATCCAATTGCCGCGAGGGATGTCGCTGGCGTTATGATGTTGCGAGTCGCTCACCACAACCTATTGATAGCAGAACCCCCAATGACTCCCAAAAAAACTGCCACTCCCGAAGAAACTGCCGCGCCACGGTTGCCGAAATTGCGCTTGTTCGTCGCCGACGATCTGGGTGACGGCGCGACGATCGCGCTGGGCCGGGAACAATCCCAATATCTCGTCAACGTCATGCGCGCGGATACCGGCGACGCGGTATTGCTGTTCAATGGCCGTGACGGTGAATGGCAAAGCGAAATAGCGGCGCTGGGCAAGCGTGCGGTCGAACTTCGCATTACCGGTCCCTTGCGGCCCCAAGCCGTGGAGCCCGATCTGTGGCTGGCTTTCGCGCCGATAAAACGCGGACGTATCGATTTTGTTGCGGCGAAAGCGACTGAACTGGGTGTGGCGCGCCTGATCCCGGTGATGACCGCACGCACCCAGATGACGCGGGTCAATACCAGACGCCTGCGCGCCAACGCCGTCGAGGCCGCCGAACAATGCGAGCGCTTGACCGTGCCCGAAGTGAGCGACCCGGTGTCGTTTGCCGATTTGATGTCGGCATGGCCGGCCGACCGGCGGTTGTTGGTTGGCGACGAGACTGGTGGTGGCCAACCGGTTGCCGAGGCGGCAGGCGAAATTGCGGCGCACGGCGTTGCGGCCAACGCAAACCTGCCATGCGCCGTGTTGGTGGGCCCCGAGGGTGGATTTGCGGCCGACGAACTTGACCTATTGGATAAACTGCCTTTTGTTATAAAGATCGGGTTGGGGCCACGTGTCATGCGTGCCGATACGGCAGCGATCGCCGCCCTTTCCGTAATCCAGGCCATTGCCGGAGACTGGCGGGACCGCCGGAGCCGGTAATATTTTATCTAGTTAGGACGGTACGGCGAGACATGGCAGCTCCTTCCACCGGCGGTGGCCCGGTCATTGAATCCAAGGCTCAATTGATTGAGTGGTTCGAAGTCGGCAACAAGCCGCGCGAGGCCTGGCGGATCGGCACCGAACACGAAAAGTTTGCCTACCGTATCGATGATCATAGCCCGCTTACCTACGACAGTAGCCCCGGCATTCGCGATTTACTGAACGGCATGCGGCGGTTTGGCTGGAAACCGGTGTTCGAAGGCGACAACATTGTGGCGCTCGCCGGCGATAGGGGCGCCAACATTTCGCTGGAGCCGGGAGGGCAGTTCGAGTTGTCGGGTGCACCGGTGGAAACCTTGCATCAAACTTGCGACGAAGTGCAGGAACATCTGCGCCAAATCCGCGAGGTCAACAAGGATCTGGGCGTCGCCATGATCGGCATCGGTTTTCACCCTTCGCTGCGGCGCGAGGACGCGCCGTGGATGCCGAAGGGCCGCTACAAGATTATGCGCGAATACATGCCCACCAAGGGTTCGATGGGCCTCGACATGATGTTGCGGACCTGCACCGTGCAGGTGAACCTGGATTTTGCCAGCGAGGCCGACATGGCGCGCAAAATGCGCATCGGCATGGCGCTGCAGCCGATCGCGACAGCCCTGTTCGCCAATTCACCGTTTCGCGACGGCGAGGCGACCGGCTATGTCAGCTTGCGAAGCCTGGTGTGGACCAACACCGACCCCGATCGCTCGGGGATATTGCCGTTCGTGTTCGAAGATGGATTCGGGTTCGAGCGTTATGTCGACTATGTGCTCGACGTTCCGATGTATTTCGTCGTTCGCGACGGCGAGTATATCGACGCCAGCGGCCAGTCGTTTCGCGATTTTATGGAGGGTAAGCTACCGGCAATGCCCGGCGAGAAACCGACCATGGGCGATTGGACAGATCACACAACGACCCTGTTTCCCGAGGTTCGGCTCAAGCAATTTATCGAAATGCGCGGCGCCGACGGCGGGCCATGGCGGCGGATCTGTGCGCTGCCGGCGTTTTGGGTGGGCCTGCTCTATGACAGCGATGCGATGGATGCGGCCTGGGAGTTGGTCAAGGATTGGACCGCCGACGAAGTGACCGCGCTGCGCGACGAGGTACCGATCACTGGGCTCGAGGCCCCATTCCGCAATCGCCAGGTGATCGACATCGCACGCGAAGTGCTGGAGATCGCCCGTCGGGGGCTGAAAAACCGGGCGCGGGAGGATTTTTGGGGTCAGGACGAATCCCACTTCCTGTCGACGTTGGAGCAGATTGTCGATTCTGGTATTACGCCCGCCGAAAACAAGCTGGCAGCCTATTACGGCCGTTGGGATCGCAACGTAGATCGTGCTTTCGAGGAATACGCCTACTGAGTATCGGCGTTAATTTGCGGAATCGTTTCGAATGCGCCTGATCCACGGTCTCCACTTCGACAATATTCGCGGCGATATATATGGCGGCCTGACCGCCGCCGTTGTCGCGCTGCCTTTGGCGTTGGCGTTTGGCGTGGCGTCGGGCGCGGGGCCGATCGCCGGCCTCTACGGCGCGATTTTCGTCGGACTGTTTGCGGCCCTGTTCGGCGGCACGCCAGCCCAGGTGTCCGGGCCAACTGGGCCGATGACCGTCGTTATGGCCGGCGTGTTCACCCAGTTCGGCCATGAACCCGCGATGGCCTTCACGGTGGTGATGTTGGCGGGCTTACTGCAGATCTTGTTCGGGGTGCTCAAGCTCGGCCGCTATATCAACCTGATGCCGTTTCCGGTCATTTCGGGGTTTATGAGCGGCATCGGCATCATCATCATCATTCTCCAACTCGCGCCGTTGGTGGGGCACACATCGCCGGTTGGCGGAATCTTGATTGCACTGGTCCATGTGTCTCAAGCCTATTCATCGCCGGCGATCGAGGCGACAGCGATCGGGCTGTTGGCGCTGTTCATCGTTTTCGCCTGGCCGGCCCGCCTCGGTCGTATTGTGCCGCCGCCGTTGGTGGCGCTGGTGATCGGCACGTTGGTCGCTATTTTTGCGCTGCCTGGAGCACCCGTTCTGGGCGAGATCCCGACCGGCTTGCCGCAACCGATCCTACCGCTGTTCGATTTGGCCTCGGTCCCGCTCATGCTGCGATCGGCGTTGATCTTGGCCGTTTTGGGTACCATCGACAGCCTGCTGACGTCCCTGATTGCCGATAATGTGACCCAGAGCCATCACAATTCCGACCGCGAATTGATCGGTCAGGGGATCGGCAATGCGATCGCCGGTGTATTCGGCGCCATCCCGGGCGCCGGCGCTACCATGCGCACCGTCGTCAATGTCCGCGCCGGCGGACGTACGCCGATTTCCGGCGCTTTGCACGCGTTGGTTTTGCTCGTCATCGTGTTGGGGCTTGGCGGATTTGCCGAACGCATTCCACACGCGGTCTTGGCCGGTATTCTCATCAAGGTGGGCCTCGATATCATCGACTGGGGATATCTCCAGCGTGTCCGTCGGGCACCGGGAGCCGGCGTAGTGATCATGCTGGTGGTTTTGCTGCTAACGGTTTTCGTCGATTTGATCACGGCGGTGGGGGCCGGCGTCGTCCTCGCCAGCCTGTTATTCGTCAAACGGATGTCCGACCTTCAGCTTGGCAATATCCATACCATCGTTTCGCCGGAGGACAGCGCCACCCTCGACGCCGATGAGACCAAGATAATGGCTGCAGCCGACGGCCGCATTGCGATCTATCACTTGAGCGGCCCGTTTAGTTTCGGCGCCGCTAACGGAATGGCGCGGAGAATGGCCGACGCCGACGCTTACGATGCCCTGATTGTCGATCTAAGCGACGTTCCCTTTCTCGATTCGAGCGCGTCGCTCGCCGTTGAAGCCGTCATCAAACAGGTGCAATCGCGCGACAAACAAGTTTTCGTAGCGGGTGTCGGCGCCGAAACGGGCCGGGTGCTCGACAATCTCGGTGCCCTGTCGTTGCTCTCGCCCGACCACCGCCACGATACCCGTCGCGAGGCGCTGCACGCTGCTGCCCGAGCGCTCGGAGTCTAGCGATTAACCGCGGGTTCTTGGCGGGCGCAGGAACAGCGCGAAAACCATCCCGGACAGCCCAACGATCGCGAACATGAGGAACGTTTCGCGGAATGCCATCGTGGTCGCCTGCGCCGAGACGACCC
>JAPUHN010000010.1 GCA_027297685.1 Alphaproteobacteria bacterium
CCGTCATAAACCGCCGCAAGCGACAACAACCGCCGGCTCTGGTTGGAATCTTCACTACGCCGCGCAAGACCCCGCAGGCTCTGGCTGTCAAAATCGGATCGTACGGGCAAAGCTGCTGGCATCGGACATCTCCTTTGCCAAGCTTGAATCAGACTTCATCTGTTTTGGGAATCCCAAATGATTCAAACATCAACGCCCCTGGTATTACCCACATCTCCACCGGCTCAACAACCGCAACAGGACGTGATAAAAAGGAATCTGGCGGCATGATCAGACACAGGAATACACCTTAAACAGGCCGTCAAGCTGTCCAACAAAGTGGGACCACCTCATGCGGAGTTTAAGGCGAAGCCTCATTTCTCCCTCACTTTCTGCATCATTTGTGATGCCCCCATTAAGATGGTCTCAGCATAAATATTTTCAAACTGAGACATTACCCGGCTTCCATTCCGCTTGACGCCGCGGCGTTACCGCTTGTGCGGCGGTCTCTTCCGCTTTTCGTGCCGCGCCAGTGCTTCTTCGAATCCGATGACCTGAGATGAAGGAGCGTGGGATCTAACCGGCCGACCCCTCGGTGCCGGTATCGAAACTCTATTTTTATCGATGAACTTTTCGATGTCAGACATGGCGAACCGGCGACGCTTGCCAACAGAGATAAACCGAATCTCGCCCGCCCTCACCATGCCGCGGAGTGTCTGCACAGACACACCGAGCATCTCCGCAACATCCTTCGGCGCGTAAAGAATGCGCTTTGTCATGGCCCAACTATACTGCCCAGCCCGCTTGACCGCGACTCGCCGCCCGCGCATCGCGAAGACGGTGGCCCGACAGGTCTGTACAGGAATCGCGAAGCCGTCGAGTACCTTGCCGACACCCTAAAGAAAGACGTTGACGCGCTCAAAGATTGGTTCAATGCGGCGCACGACAGGCACGACAGGCACGACAGGCACGTCGAGGCCAAGGGCAACGGCCCCCGCGCGGTGACGTAGACAGCGAAGCCGTTATCGGCGACAATTCAGCAGGATGACGCTTCAAACTGCCCCGCTCCGGCGGGGCTTTTCTTATGCAGAAATTGGCACCCAAATTGCCACCCAAATTGCCACCCAATTTGGGGGGATTGCGGGTTATTACGTGTGCCGGCAAGGGAGGGCGCTCCGCGAAAACTCCCAGAAATCAGGGAAATATGGGCAAGCACGGTAAGGCAAGGGTGGTCTGTCAACGGTTTTCGAGACCGCCCCGTTCAACCACTCCGGCATCCCTCCGCGCGGGCGCGACCGCAGGCCACCGGTCCACGGGCGAAGCGTGCACCGTATAACGCAAGCGCTATTGTTGCCGCAAGCCACTGTAGGGACGGGAAAATGGCGGTCCGAGGATGCTCGACAATAGTTGACAGCTACGGCCGGCGGCGTATAGTCCGGCGCGCAAGACGGGCGGCTGGGTGGCACGGCGGTCCGTGTCGTTTTTCTATATGAGTTTCGGTGCACAGGCTGCCGGCCGAGGGCGGCGGTTATACCCAGTTGGAACGAACACCATGTACGCAGTCATCAAAACAGGCGGTAAGCAATACCGGGTATCGAACGGCGACGTAATCGCGGTCGAAAAGCTCGCCGGCGATCCCGGCAGCACGGTCGCGCTGGCCCCGGTGTTGATGCTCGACGACGACAAGTCGAGCACCGTCGGGACACCGATCATCGAGGGCGCGGCGGTGAGCGCCGAGGTATTGGAGCAGACCCGCGGCGATAAAATCATCGTCTTCAAGAAAAAGCGCCGCAAAGGCTACCGCCGCACCATAGGCCACCGCCAGGACATCACCGTGCTGCGCATCACCGATGTGACAGGCAAACCGAAAGCGGCGCTGAAACGCGCGGCCAAGGATACGTGGAAACCCGCCGCCGACGCGACACCGGCGAGCGACGACGCGGCGCCAGCCGAAGAAGCGAAAGCGGCGACCGAAAAACCGGCGGCGAAGAAAGCCGCGCCAAAGAAACCGGCGGCCAAGAAGGCTGCGCCTAAAAAACCAGCGGCGAAGAAGGCTGCGTCTAAAAAACCAGCAGAGAAAAAGCCCGCTGCGAAGAGCGCCGGTGCTGACAAGGACGCCGATGACAGCGCCGACAAGGAGTAACCGACGATGGCCCATAAAAAAGCAGGCGGTAGCTCACGCAACGGTCGCGATTCGGCGGGCCGGCGCCTCGGCGTCAAGAAGTATGGCGGCGAGGTTGTGATCCCCGGCAACATCATCGTTCGCCAACGCGGCACCAAATTTCACCCCGGCGATAATGTTGGCATGGGCAAGGACCACACGTTGTTCGCCTTGGTCGAGGGCCGCGTCGCCTTTGCCCGTGGTCGCAATGGGCGCGCCTTCGTGTCGGTCGAGCCGCCGGCCTAGCACGGCTGCCGCGAGGCCGGGTTTCGTTCGGGGAGGTTGGGCAACTGATCTCCCCTTTTTAGTTTTGGGACCGCAGTGGAATGAAATTTCTCGACGAGGCGAAAGTTTACGTCCGTTCCGGCGACGGCGGTAACGGCTGCGTTGCATTCCGCCGCGAAAAAAACGTCGCTTTCGGTGGTCCCAATGGCGGCGACGGCGGCCGCGGCGGCGCTGTGATCATTGAATGCGTTGGCGGCCTCAACACCTTGATCGACTACCGTTACCAGCAGCACTTCAAGGCCAAGCGCGGCCAGGACGGGCGCGGCAGCGACCGCAGCGGCGCCGCCGGACCCGATGTGGTGCTGAAACTTCCCGTCGGCACCCAGGTTCTGGCCGAGGACAAAGCGACGATCGTCGCCGATTTGACCGCCGAGGGGCAGCGCGTGGTGATCGCCCGCGGTGGCGACGGCGGTCGCGGCAATGCCCAATTTAAAAGCTCGACCAACCAGGCGCCGCGCCGCGCCGATCCCGGCTGGCCTGGCGAAGAGGCGTGGTTGTGGTTGCATCTTAAGCTGATCGCCGATGCCGGGCTGGTAGGCCTGCCAAACGCCGGCAAATCGACCTTCCTGGCCGCGGTGACCCGGGCGACGCCGAAAATCGCCGACTATCCGTTCACCACGCTGCATCCGGTCCTTGGCGTGGTCGCCACCGATGGCAATGAATTCGTGCTGGCCGACATTCCCGGTTTGATCGAAGGCGCCCACGAGGGCAAGGGTCTCGGCGACCGTTTCCTCGGGCATGTCGAGCGTTGCCGGGTGTTGCTGCATCTGATCGACGGCACCGCGGGCCTGGCTGCCGCCATCGATGCATACAGTACCGTTCGCGGCGAGTTGGCGGCGTATGGCGGCGGTTTGGCCGATAAGCCGGAAGTTGTCGCGCTGAATAAAGTCGACGCGTTGCGCGACGACGACATCGCTGAAATCCGCGCCGGACTGGCTAAGGTTTCGGGCCAAAATGTATTGGCGATTTCCGGCGTGGCGGGCCGCAATGTTCCCGATGCCTTGCGGGTGCTGCGAAACTTTATTGCCGAAGTAGGATCGGTGGACGGCGAAAAATCGTGGCAGCCGCCGGCCCGAGAGGGGGTTCGATGAACGATGGCGTCGGCGACGGCGCGGTAGACGGCAGCGCTGCTGGAGCGTTGTCGATACAAGGCAGCCAGCGGCTGGTTATCAAAATCGGCTCGGCCTTGCTGGCCGATGACGACGGCAATTTGCAGACCGAATGGATCGATGCGCTGGCCGCTGATGCCGCCGAACTGCAGCGCGCCGGAACCGAAATTCTTATCGTGTCATCGGGAGCGATCGCGGTCGGCCGCCGGATTTTGGGTCTGGCCCGCGGCCCGCGCAATCGCGCCCTGCGGCTCGAGGAAAGCCAGGCGGCGGCGGCCACCGGACAGGTGCGCCTGGCTCACGCGTGGCAAGGCGCGTTGGCGCGTTACGATGTGTCGGTAGCGCAGATTCTCTTGACCATCGAAGATACCGAGAACCGCCGTCGCTACCTCAACGCGCGCTCCACCATCGCCACGCTGCTGAAGCTGGGCGTTATTCCGGTGATCAACGAAAACGACACCGTCGCCACCGAAGAGATACGCTTCGGCGACAATGACCGCCTCGCCGCACGCGTCGCCCAGATGGTGAGCGCCGATACCTGCGTGATCCTGTCCGATATCGATGGGCTCTACACCGCCGATCCGGCCCACGATACCGGCGCCACCCATATCGCCGAAGTCCACGCCATTACGCCTGAGATCGAAGCGATGGCCGGCGCCACGTCAAACGAGGACGGATCGGGCGGCATGGTGACCAAGATCGAGGCGGCGCGGATCGCCTTGCAGGCCGGGTGCCGGTTGGCCATTGGCGACGGGCGCATCGGCCGACCGCTGAAGGCGTTCGCGGCGGGCGCCACCTGCACCTGGTTCGTTCCCCAGGGTGAGCCGCAGACGGCGCGCAAACGCTGGATCGCTGCCAGCCTGAATCCGATTGGCACAATCGTCGTCGATGCTGGCGCGGCCAAGGCGTTGGCTGCCGGCAAGAGCCTTCTGCCCGCTGGAATGATACGCGTGGAAGGCACGTTCGAGCGCGGCGATCCGGTGATCGTGCGCGATGATCGCGGGCTTGAGGTGGCGCGTGGCTTGATCGCCTATTCGAGCAGCGATGCCGGCCGTATCAGCGGGCTCAAAAGCAGCGAGACCGAAGCGGTTCTCGGCTATCGCGGGCGCGAAGAATTAATCCACCGCGACGATTTGGTTCTCAGCTAGGCGTCGTCGTTATGGGCGTACAAGGCGGACAGCGTCCCTCGACAGGCTCAAGATGAGGTCTTCATGGCTCGCCTTTTGAAGCAGGGGGACCCAACCGGCACGCGGCAGGCTGGTGGCGACCACCCGCCCGCATTGTATATTGGCGTGCTGACCGTTGCCTTGGTCGGCATAGCCCACTCGGCGATTTTCGTGCGCGCTGCCGACGCCGACCCGATCGTCATTGCGGCGTTCCGGCTCGCCATTGCGGCCGGCGTACTGGCGCCGGCCACGTTGCTCTTTGCCTGGTCGGATCTGCGCGCGCTAGCCGGGCGGGAGTTACGGCTGATCGCCGCCGCCGCCGTATTTCTGGCATTGCACTTCGCCACCTGGATCGCCTCGCTCGATTACACCTCGATCGCCAATTCGGTCGTCTTGGTCACCCTGGTTCCGGTGTGGTTGGCGCTTTATGGATTGCTGATCCTGCGGGTGCCGATGGGCCGATTGACCTGGTTCAGCATCGCGCTTGCTGTCGCCGGCAGTGTGGTTGTCGCCGGCGGCAGCGCGGCCGGCGGCAGCACATCGTTGGGCGGCGATCTGTTAGCGCTGGCCGGTGGGCTATTCTTCGCCGGGTTTTTCCTGCTCGCCCAACGGGTGCGCCAGACGGTCGCCCTGCTGCCCTTCGTGACCTTGGTCTATGGCAGCGCGGCGGTGTTGCTATGGATCGTCGTCCTCGCGCTTGGCTTGCCCATCGTTGGCCTGTCGACGACGACCTATGGGGCAATAGTCGCGCTGGCGCTGGTCAGCCAGATTATCGGCCACACGGGATATAATTGGGCGGTTCGTGCCATCCCGCCGACGCTGCTCGCGGTGACCTTTCTGGGCGAGCCGGTGCTCGCCGCGTTGCTCGGTTGGGTCTATTTCAGCGAAGGGTTCGGCTGGCCGACGGCGTTCGGTGCGGTGCTTATTTTGACCGCAATCTGGCTGGGGATGCGGGCCAAGCACCAATCGTTCCAAACAGGGCCAAACGGGGTGAAATAGTCGCCGGAATTGACTATGTTCGCCGCCCGCGCCATCTGAAAGGTGTGAAACCATGACTGTAGCGCACGATATAACTGAAAACGCCGATATAGCGGCGGCCATGCTCGATATGGGCGCGGCAGCGCGCGCGGCGGCGCGCGAATTGGCGCAGGCCACGAGCGCGGACAAAGATGCCGCGATCCATGGCGCCGCGGCGGCGATCCGCGAGCGTAGCGGCGACATTCTGGCTGCCAACGTTAAAGACGTGACGGCCGCCGAGCAGAAAGGCACGAGCGGTGCACTGCTCGACCGGCTGGCGCTCGACGACAAGCGCATCGAGGCGATGGCGCGGGGGCTGGAAGAGGTCGCAGCGCTGCCCGATCCGGTCGGCACCGTGCTCGCCGAATGGGAGCGGCCGAACGGATTGAAGATTTCGCGCGTCCGGGTTCCACTCGGCGTCATCGGCGTGATTTACGAATCGCGGCCCAACGTTACGGCGGACGCGGGCGGTCTTTGCTTGAAAGCCGGCAACGCCGCCATTCTGCGCGGTGGATCGGACACATTCTACACCTCGTCAGTGATCCTCGAATGCCTGCAACACGGACTTGCTGCAGCCGGGCTGCCGGTGACGTGCCTGCAGGCGCCGGCGACGACCGACCGTGCAGCGGTCGGCGCCATGCTGGCGATGAGCGAATTTATCGATGTGATCGTCCCGCGCGGCGGCAAATCCCTCGTCGAGCGGGTGCAAGCCGAGGCCCGCATGCCGATGTTCGCGCACCTCGAAGGCATCTGCCACACCTATGTGCATGAGGGCGCGCGACCCGATATGGCCCGTTCGATCGTGCTCAACGCCAAAATGCGCCGAACCGGCATTTGCGGCGCGACCGAGACCGTTTTGATCGACCGCTCGGTGGCGCCGGAAATGTTGATACCCATTGTCGACGATCTGGCCAACGCCGGTTGCGAAGTTCGCGGCGACGACGAGGCGCAGGGCATCGATGCGCGCATTGCCGCCGCTACGGAGGACGATTGGAACACCGAGTATCTGGATTCCATCGTGTCGGTGAAAGTGGTCGACGGAGTCGACGGCGCGATCGATCATATCAACACCTACGGTTCCAACCACACCGATGCGATCGTCACCGACGATGACGCGGCGGCGGCGCGGTTTCTCGACCGGGTCGACAGCGGCATCGTCATGCACAATACATCGACCCAGTTTGCCGACGGTGGTGAATTCGGGATGGGGGCGGAAATCGGCATCTCCACTGGCCGGCTGCATGCGCGCGGTCCGGTCGGCGCCGAACAACTCACCACCTATAAATACGTCGTTCGCGGCGCCGGGCAGCTGCGGCCCTGACGGTGGCCAATTTCGAAGGCGTGACGTGCGGCGGGAGCCGCCAGAGGATCGGCCTGCTCGGCGGATCGTTCAATCCGGCGCACGACGGCCACTTGTATATTAGCTGCGAGGCTTTGAAGCGCCTGCAGCTCGATGCCGTCTGGTGGTTGGTATCGCCGCGAAATCCGCTGAAGGAGGGCGATGAGATGGCGCCTTTGGCGCAACGCGCGGCCTCCGCCCGTGCCGTCGCCCGCCACCCCCGCATTCAGGTCACCACCATCGAAGCCCGCTTCGGCACCCGCTATACGGTCGATACCATCGCGCGGCTCCGGCAACAATTTCCCGCCGCCCGGTTCGTTTGGCTGATGGGAGCGGATAATCTGCTCCAAATGCCCCAATGGCGCCGTTGGGCGGAAATATTTAACGCCGTCTCCATTGCGGTCTTCGCCCGCGAAACCTATGATTTCAAAGCCTTGGCCGGAATGGCTGCCCATCGGTTCCGGGCCAGCAGGCTGCCGGCCGAACGGGCGGCGGGCCTCGCTGACCGGACGCCGCCGGCGTGGGCTTACCTGCCGTTGCGCCGGCATCCGGCAACGGCGACCGATATTCGTTTATCGGGTGGATGGCCGAACCAATAGGGCGTTTAGAAGAGGGGGAACAAATTTGCGAGAGAGGACACAATCATAGCAGCGACACAGAAAATGACTTCGCCTGAAATGGCGGAAAAAATCCTGGCCATGGTCGAAGAATCGTTGGATGACGATCAGGCAATCGATGTCAAAGTAATTCCCCTGGCCGGTAAAACGGATATCGCCGAATATATGGTGATCGCCAGCGGAAGGTCGGCCCGCCACGTCGACGCGACGACTGAACACCTTCTGGCAAAATTGAAACGCGCGGGGCTGCGCGATGTGCGAAGCGAAGGCCGGGAAAATAAGGATTGGGTCCTGATCGATGCCGGGCACGTCATCGTGCATTTGTTTCGCCCCGAGGTGCGGGTCTATTACGATCTCGAAAAATTATGGGAATCGGGCGTGGTTGAGCGCGACGTGAACGAAGCGTCGACGGTCTAACGACATTGCTCTAGATGCGCATTCATATTGTTGCGATAGGCCGTGCCCGCTCGGGGCCCGAAGCGGCGCTGTTTAAACACTATGCCGATCGCGTTACCCAGTGGCCAATAACCCTGGTAGAACAGGACTTGCGCCGCCGCACCGCGCCGGATCGGATCGCCGACGCCGAGGCTGCAGTACTCCAACAATCTGTTCCAGCGGGCGCTCTTGTCATCGCGCTGGACGAACGCGGCCGGCAGCACACCAGCCGTGAATTCGCCCAGCTATTGAGCGGCCAGCAGGATGAGGGCCGCCGCGATATAGCGTTTCTCATTGGCGGCGCCGACGGTTTGGCGGAGCCGGTACGTGAGGGCGCCGCCAGGGTGTTGTCGCTGGGACAAGCGACGTGGCCGCATCTGCTCGTTCGAGGGCTATTGGCGGAGCAAATTTACCGCGCGCAACAGATACTTTCGGGCCACCCCTATCACCGCGACTAAACGCGACAGACTCAAGGTTCTGCGCTATATCGTGGCGAAACCCATCAATCTTTTGTGCGTTTGAGCGGAATTAGCGATGAACCATTTGATTCTCCTGCGCCATGGCCAAAGTCAATGGAATCTGGAAAATCGCTTCACCGGCTGGCGCGATGTGGATCTAACACCTGAAGGAGAGGCCGAAGCGAAGAAGGCGGGCCGTTTGATCAAGGATTACCATCTTGACCGGGTTTACAGCTCGACGTTGATACGGGCATGGCGGACCGCCCAATTGACCCTCAGCGAGGCCGAGGCAGCAGGCGCCGACGTTGGCGACGTTAAAAACGGCGATGGATGGAAGATTATCGAAGATGACGCCCTGCGCGAACGCGACTATGGCGATTTGGTCGGTTTGAACAAGGCCGAGACGGCCGAGAAATTTGGTGAGGAACAAGTTCATAAATGGCGCCGGGGCTATGAAATCAAGCCGCCGGGTGGCGAAAGCCTGGCCGATGTGGTGGTGCGCGTTCGGCCCTATTTCGAGACCGAAATATGGCCCCATGTCGAGGCCGGCGAGAATGTGCTGATTGCCGCGCATGGCAACAGTTTGCGTGCGATTTTGGTAATAATTGGCGTGTATGATGCCGAAGATATACCAAGTATTGAATTACCGACGGGAAAACCGCTGGTATTTGATATCGAAAATGGCGAAAAGAAGCGCCATTATTATCTAGAGGATTAGCCGATTACATCCCTTCGCCATATGCCCCGCGTTCTCGCGATTCTGGTTTTGTTCGCCGGCGTTGCGGTTGCGACCCCTTGGGGAGGCAGCGCGTGGGGGGCCGACGACCCGGTGGACACGCGCGGGCGGTTGGACGATGTCCACTCGGCGTTGGAACGCGACCGTTCGAACAAGGCCTCACTCGATAGCGAGGCTTTGCGGCAGGCGGGCGAACTGGGCCGGTTGCGGACGGAACTGAGCGCAGCCGCAGCCGCTGCGCAGGCGCAAGAAGCAGCGATTACGTCACTCGAGATCGAAGTGCAGGAACTTGCGGCAGAAAACCACAAAAAAGTCAGCGCACTCACCAAACGAAAAGGCCAACTGGGCTACACATTGGCGGCGCTGCAGCGCATGTCGTTGCGCCCGGCGTCGGCGTTGATCGTCAGCCCCGGCGACCTCAACGACGTGATCCGAAGCGGATTACTGCTACGCACCGCCGTTCCGCAGATCGAGGCGCAAACCAAAGACCTTAAGAGCCAACTCGCTGAGATCGCCGAACTTCGCCGCGAGATGGCGGCGAAGCGCGAGAAACTACAGACGGCCAGCCTGGGGTTGACGCGAGAGCAAGACCGGCTGTCCGATTTGGCGGCGGCGAAAAACCGCGCGCTTAAACAAACCGAAGCTGAGCGAAAATTGGCGGAAAAGCGTATTGCCAAGTTGGTCGCTAAAGCAAAATCGTTGGAAGAATTGTTGGAGCAGCTGAGCAGCAGTGCGGCCGCCGTGCCGCGTTCGAAGCCGCAAACCGGCGGATCGTCGGAGATTCCTGCGGATAAGCTGGCTAGCGTTCCTAGATTACCGGCAATCAGCGCAGCGCGCGGCCGGCTAACGCGTCCGGCACAGGGCGCGATCATTAAAAAATTTGGCGCCCGGACCAGCACTGGTGGTAAAACCCGCGGTGTAACCTGGCAAACACGTATAGCGGCCGTTGTTGTGGCCCCGTGGGAAGGGCGCGTTGTGTTCGCCGGCCGGTTTCGAAACTTTGGCCGCATCTTGATCATCGATCATGGCGAGGGATATCATTCGCTGATCGCCGGTCTCGGTCGCCTCGATGCCCATATGAACCAGTGGGTATTGGCCGGCGAGCCGGTAGGCGTTGCCGGTGGTGAAACGACCAACAATTCTCTAAAAAGGGGGGGTCGAGCCGACAAGGGGCATATTGGCGGCTCGGCAAGACTAACCGGGGGAGCAACCTTGTACGTTGAGCTTCGGCGCGACGGACAACCGATTAACCCGCTGCCGTGGATGACGGCCAGCACCGACAGGACACGTGGATAATGCGTAATCTTTTGAAAATAATGTCTGTTTTGACGCTATTGGTTGCTTTTCCAGTGGCTGCCCCGGCCGCTAGCAATGAAGAGACATTTCGCCAATTAGAGCTGTTCGGCGACATATTCGAGCGGGTTCGGTCGTTCTATGTGGACGATACCACGGACAAGGAACTCATCGAGTCGGCCATCAATGGCATGTTGCAGTCGCTCGATCCGCATTCGAGCTATCTGAACGAAGAGAGTTTTCGCGACATGCAGGTGGAGACCCGCGGCGAGTTCGGCGGTCTCGGCATCGAAGTCACTTTGGAACAAGGCTTCGTGAGGGTTGTCTCGCCGATTGACGATACTCCGGCGGCGCGCGCCGGTATCGAGGCCGGAGATTTCATCACCCACCTGGATGGTGAATCCGTCCTCGGCCTGAACTTGGCCGACGCGGTCGATAAAATGCGTGGCCGCGTTGGTTCAGACATCAAGTTGACCATTCGCCGTGAAGGCCGTGAATCATTCGATGTAACCGTGACGCGCGATGTTATTCGTATTCAGTCTGTGCGCAGCCGGGTGGAAGGCGAGGTCGGCTATTTGCGTATCACCACTTTCAACGAACAAACCGAAGTCGGTGTCGCGCGCGAAATCGCCAAGATGCGGGAGGAACTAGGCGACAGCATGCTTGGCCTGGTGCTCGATCTACGGCGCAACCCAGGCGGGCTGCTCGATCAAGCGATCAAGGTGTCTGACGCGTTTCTCGAACGCGGCGAGATCGTATCGACGCGCGGCAGGGACGACGACGATGCTCAGCGCTTCAACGCCAAACCCGGTGATTTGATCAATGGCTTGCCCATGGTCGTCTTGATCAATGGCGGCTCGGCGTCTGCATCCGAGATCGTCGCCGGCGCGCTGCAGGACCATCGCCGGGCGATAATCATGGGAACACAATCGTTTGGCAAAGGATCGGTCCAGACCATCATGCCGATCCCCGGACACGGCGCGATGCGATTGACCACGGCGGCCTATTTTACGCCGAGTGGACGGTCGATCCAAAAAACCGGCGTGACCCCGGATATCGAGGTGCAGCAGGCACGGATCGAAACCACTAAGGAGCCAACCCGGGTACGCGAAGAGGACTTGCGCAATGCGCGCGACGGCGACAAAGTTAAGCCGGACAAGGCGGCCGCCGATGGTGCAAGCCAGAAGCCAACTGATTACCAGTTGGCTCGGGCGATCGATCTGCTGAAAGGAATCTCGCTGTATAACGTTCGCGTCACCAATTGAAGAGCGCCTGATCGCCCGCAATGGAGTGTAGACCTTGAGCGATGGCAGGCGCGAAGTTCGCTCGAAGTGGGGCGGACCGGCCCTGCTGCCACTAGCCTTGTCGGGGCTGCTAGCAATTTTTGCGGCAGCATTGTTATCGCTGGTCATGATCGGCTCTGGAATCGACGATCGACAAATCGCCCAGGCGGACCCGGTTGTCGATCAGGACACCCAACAGCCGGCACAGGAACTTGCCGCGGCGACGCCGCCGCCCGAGCCCACGCCGTCCGAGCCCGCGCAATCGGAGCCCACACCGCCCGAGCGTGTGACAGCGCCAGCCGTTGCTGAACCGGTAGACTCTGTAACCGAACGGCCCTCACCGAATGACAGCGCGCCGGCCGCCGAGGAGGTGACTAGCCAGGAGCCGGCTGCGGCAGCACCGCCGAAATTGGAGTCGGTCGATGTGAACAGCCCACGCGGTACCGGCGGCGTGGAGCCGCCACAAGTCGCCGCCGTTCCGCCGCCACCGCCAGTGCCAGTTGGCCCCGGCGTCCTGCAACCGGCGCCCGATCCTGGGTTAATCGAGCAAACGTCGATTGGCCCATTGCCAAGGATCGGCGATGACGGCCGCTTGCCGTGGCAGGTCTACGCGCGGCCCTTTGATAATCGCGATACACGGCCGCGCATTGCACTCATCATGAGCGGGTTAGGGCTTTCGGGCGCGGCGACGCAAGCCGCGATCCAAGGTCTGCCGGGCGGCGTCAGCTTGGCGTTCCAGCCGTTTGCCGACAATTTGCAACAATGGATTCGTCTGGCGCGTGCGGCGGGGCACGAGGTGTATCTTAATCTACCGATGGAACCTGTTGACTTCCCGGCCAGCGATCCCGGGCCACGGGCATTATTTGTTGCCTACGCGCCGGAAGAAAATATCGAACGCCTGGAATGGGCGCTCTCGCGGGTCAGCGGCTATGTCGGACTGCTGAACCATATGGGCTCGCGCTTCACGACCTCGCGCGAAGCCATGTTGCCGATTATGACGACTTTGGAGCAACGGGGACTGGCCTTTGTCGATGCGCGCGTCTCGGCGCGCAGCGTGGCGACGGTACTGGCGACCGAGCAAAATGTGCCGCGGGCGATAAACGATCGTTTTCTCGACGCTCGCGAAGTGTCCCGCGACACAGTTGATGCGCGTCTGGCCGAGCTTGAAAGCATCGCCGGAGAAGTTGGCGTGTCGGTCGGTATCGGCCAGGCTTTTCCAGTCACCATCGCGCGGATACGCGAGTGGGCAGCCACGCTCAACGGCAAGGGGATTGTGCTCGCACCGGTTTCTGCCGTATTTGATCGTCAGGCGGATCGGTGAACCTCCGCGCCGATCGACCCGATAGTCTTCACTACCGTTTATGTGCTGGCGCGATGTTGCTCAGCCGCACCGGACAGGTCTGGGTGGGGCGGCGAATCGATACGCCAAACGCGTGGCAAATGCCTCAAGGCGGTATCGATGCGGGTGAAGAACCCGCTGCTGCGGCACTGCGCGAACTCCACGAGGAAACAGGTAGCGACAATGTTGCGTTGCTGGCCGAGGCTAAATCTTGGTTGACCTACGATCTACCGCCAGCCCTGGCAGCGAAGGCGTGGGGCGGAAAATACCGCGGGCAAATGCAAAAATGGTTTGCCTTCCGCTTCCTCGGCAACGACGGTGAAATCGATATCCACGGCGTCGAGAAGCCTGAATTCGAAGCATGGCGATGGGTCGATATCGCCGACCTGCCCGGCCTTATCGTCGACTTCAAACGGCCCGTTTATGAGGCATTGGTGGTCGAATTTAGTCAATTATCCGGGGTCGCCGCGACTTCGGGTAGCGCTGAAACCAATTGTTAACGGGCATTTAGTAAAAATTTTAGGGTAATCCGTACAGTGCCGCGCCTTCTTCTATGGCGCTGCGTTGCAACCGAGTCCCCGCCCAGGTAGGTGCGATGATCTCTGGCGTAAGCTCTTCGGTAGCTGTAGTTCAAAGCGTTGCCGGCGCTCATAACCGGTCGTCCAGCGCTCAGGAGGCTCCGGGCCGGGCAGACCCTACTCATCTATCCGAGGAACAGCAGCAACAAGTCGCGCGTCTAAAAGAGCGCGACCGCGAAGTGCGCGCCCACGAACAGGCGCATTCGAGAGCGGGCGGGCCCTATGCGGGAGCACCGAGTTACGAGTTCGAACGCGGCCCGGATGGTCACATGTACGCGGTTTCCGGCGAAGTTCAGATCGACTCCGCACCGATAGACGGCGATCCAGAAGCGACAATTGCCAAATTGGAAACGGTCATACGCGCCGCGTTGTCGCCGCAAGATCCCTCGGCCCAGGATAGCCGGGTTGCCGCGCAAGCGCGGGCGGCCAAGGCCGAAGCGCAAGCGGAACTGCAAAAACAAAATCGGGAAGAAGCAAGCGATACGGCCGGCGACGGCAAGTTTGCCGGCGAAATCGCACACGGTCGGGCCGCCGAAGCGTACGAAAGTACCGAAAGTCTTATCTCGTTGGTGACGGAGTCCGCGCTAAGCGTTGCCGCATGACCTGGTGTACCGTTGAAGTCCGCTGATCCGACTTAAAATTCAAGAAATGGCAAGCCAACTTGGCCGACCAGCTAGTCAGTTTTGCGTGGGGCTTCAGTCCGACGGCTTTGAAGATAAGCGTGAGGCCGCGCTCGACATGGTGGGGGCGGTAGTATCCGTACGCGCGCGACATATAGGCGCGAAAGCATTTCTTGCGATCGTAGGGCTCACCGACGTTGTTGGCGGCGTAATAGGCGTACGCCAGTTCGTCGTCTTCGCTTTCGCTCATACGGCTGATGCCAACCGCGATACGTCGGATGATCCCGAGCCGCTCGATTTCGTGATACCGCGCCAGGTGCGTGTAGAATAACTTGTAATGGCGAATTTCATCGCGCGCGATGTTGTGGCAAATTGCGCGCAGAACCGGCTCGTCGGTCGCTTCGCGCAGGGCCGTGTAATAGGATGACGTGCCAACTTCGACCATGCAGCGCGCCACCAACTCGCCACAGCGCGAGCCGCGCACCGATCGGTCGGCGGTTGTCGGCAGGGTTATCTTTGATGAGAAATCGGCAAATCGGGTTTCGAAGTCGAAGTTGGGATCCACCAATTTGGCCCAGCGGGCGAGCGCCTTGCCGTGCTGTACTTCCTCCGCCCCCCAGCGTTGCGCCGCCTTTTGAAATTCGGGGTCGTCGTGGAAAACGCTGCTGAGATAGTCGGCATAAACGCCGCCGTTATGCTCGACCATTGCGGCGCCTTTGACGATGCTGAGCATTTTGGGATCGACCTTCGAGGGGTCGAAGCTACCCCAGGGGATATCGTCGAGTGTCCAATGTGTCGGATGGTCCGTCATTGAATTCTTCCCGTTTGCCGGTTCTTCGCTGCTGCAGTTCTTACCGCTCTCCTGAATCACTTCTGACGAAATAGTAACGTTAGCGGCCCAAACGGTCAAAGCGCGTCGGCACACTAAATGTGGGCAAATTGACTATATTTGCGTCGAATACGCGCAAAACCGGGCGCAGCGGTGTTGCGTAAACGCCACCCGCAGTGCACGAAATCAGAGTCTACTGATAGACCGGTGCGTCGATCGCGGCGAGCTTGGCGCGCGCCGTAACCGCCCTGTTTTCAGCCGCTTTTTGCTCGCTGGGGTCGTCGGTGCCACCTAAGTCTTCGACCGCGTTTTCAAGGTCGATTTCAACTTCGGCACGGTCGATTTCGTCGACCGACAGTGCTTCTTCGGCAAGTACGGTGCATCGGCTCTCCGTCACCTCGGCAAATCCACCGGCGACAAATATTCGTGAACTCACGCCGCCGTCGGTGAAAACATGGATCACACCCGGGCGAACCGTCGAAATCATCGGCGAGTGGCCGGGCAACACGCCGAAATCGCCTTCGCCGCCGGGCACAACGACCATCTCGACGTCTTCGGAGAGAATTAGTTGTTCGGGTGAGACCAACTCGAACTGAACCGCTGTGTCAGCCACTATTCGCGCTCCTTATGCGGCCTCGGCGGCCATTATTTGCGCCTTCTCGACGGCATCCTCGATGGTGCCGACCATATAGAATGAGGCTTCAGGCAAATCGTCGTAAGTGCCGCTCACGATTTCCGTGAATCCCTTGATGGTATCTTCGAGGCTGACGAATTTACCCGGTGTGCCGGTAAACACTTCGGCGACGTGGAACGGCTGCGACATGAAACGTTGGATTTTCCGCGCCCGCATCACCGTCAGCTTGTCCTCTTCCGACAATTCGTCCATGCCCAGAATAGCGATAATTTCCTGCAGGCTTTTGTAGCTCTGCAGGGTTTCCTGAATCCGGCGGGCGGTCTTGTAATGCTCTTCGCCAACCACGCGCGGGTCGAGAATTCGGCTCGTCGAATCGAGCGGATCGACCGCCGGATAGATTCCCAACTCGGCGATTTGCCGCGATAGCACGGTCGTTGCATCGAGATGCGAAAAGGTGGTTGCCGGCGCCGGGTCGGTCAAATCGTCGGCGGGAACGTAAATCGCCTGAACCGATGTGATCGACCCCTTGTTCGTCGAGGTAATGCGTTCCTCCAAAGCGCCCAGATCGGTGCCCAGGGTCGGCTGGTAACCGACCGCCGACGGGATACGGCCCAGCAACGTCGACACTTCGGAACCTGCTTGGGTGAAGCGGAAGATGTTGTCGACGAAGAACAACACGTCCTGGCCTTCTTCATCACGGAAATACTCGGCCAGCGTCAGGCCGGTCAGGCCGACGCGCGCACGCGCGCCGGGCGGCTCGTTCATCTGGCCGTACACCAGCGCGGCCTTGGATTCGCCGTCGGGATTGATGACGCCGGAATCGATCATTTCGTAGTATAGGTCGTTGCCCTCGCGGGTGCGTTCGCCGACGCCGGCGAACACCGAATAACCGCCGTGGCCCTTGGCGACGTTGTTGATCAATTCCATGATCAGCACGGTCTTGCCAACCCCGGCGCCGCCGAACAGGCCAATCTTGCCGCCCTTTGCGTACGGCGTCAGCAGATCGACGACCTTGATGCCGGTGACAAGCTGTTCGGTATCCGTCGACTGTTCCGTAAACGACGGCGCGGCGCGGTGGATAGGCATGCTCCGCTTGGCTTCCAGCGGTCCGCGATCATCGACGGGTTCGCCGATGACGTTGATGATGCGACCCAGGGTCTCGGGGCCCACCGGGACAGTAATGGGCGCGCCAGAATCGACCACTTCGGTGCCGCGCACCAGACCATCTGTGGTGTCCATGGCGATACATCGGGTGGTGTTTTCACCCAGATGCTGCGCCACTTCGAGTACCAGCCGGTTGCCGTGATTTTCGGTGTTGAGCGCGTTCAAAATCGGCGGCAGGTCGCCTTCGAATTGGACGTCCACAACTGCGCCCAACACTTGTGTGATCTTGCCGACTATGTTTTTCGCCATCTGCTTTCTCCTGCCTAAAGGGCTGTTCCGGTCGCGGCTAAAGGGCCTCGGCGCCGGAAATAATTTCAATCAGTTCCCTGGTGATAAAGGCTTGTCGCGTGCGGTTGTAATTGATCGTCAACTTGTCGATCAGATCTCCTGCGTTACGCGTTGCATTGTCCATCGCCGCCATTCGCGCGCCCTGTTCAGATGCAAACGATTCGAGCATCGCCCGAAACACCTGGATCGACAGGTTGCGCGGCAGAAGTTCGGCCAGGATCTCGTTTTCCTCGGGCTCGTATTCGTAAGCAGCGCTCGCGCCCGCACCGGCATCTTTGGCTGCTTTCTCGTCGTTCGCATCGTCGCCGGAAGCGTCTTGTGCAAACGGGATGAGCTGCTGCGGCGTGACGATCTGCGACAGTGCCGATTCGAACCGGTTGTAGACGATTGTACAAATATCGAATTCGCCGTCGTCATACATTGTCGTGATGCGGCTGGCGATTGACGCCGCCGTTTCGAACGTCGGCGCCGGTTTCGCGGTATCCTCGATGGTATCGATAATCCGTTCGCCAAATTCCATCCGCAGCATGCTTTGGCCCTTGCGGCCAACGATCAGCAGCTTCACTTGCTTGCCATCCGACACCAGAGCGCGGACATGCTGACGGGTCCACCTAGCGATATTGGTGTTGAAGCCGCCGCACAAGCCGCGGTCGGTGGTCATCACCACAAGAAGATGAACATCGTCCTTGCCGGTACCTGCCAGCAATGGCGGCGCGCTGGCCACGTCGCTGACGCTGGCGGCTACCGAGCCCAGCATGCGCTCCATGCGTTCGGCATAGGGGCGCGCGGATTCGGCCTGCTCCTGGGCACGCCGCAGTTTGGCTGCCGCGACCATTTTCATCGCCGAGGTAATGCGCTGGGTCGACTTTACCGACGTAATGCGGACCCTGAGCTCTTTGAGGCTTGGCATTTTGGTTGACGCCCGCTAATCCGCTACCGATGTCGCCTAGGCGAAAGTTTTGACGAAGGCGGAAACGATATCTGCAAGCCGGCCATCCGTATCCTCGCTCAAATCGCCGGAATCGCGGATCGCCGCCAGAATATCCGCGTGGTTGCCGCGGATATGGTCCAACAACTGCGCCTCGAAGCGATTGATGTCGGCGATCTCGATGCTGTCGAGGTAGCCGCGCACGCCGGCGTAGATCGATACCACCTGATCTTCGACCGGCATCGGCGAATACTGCGGTTGTTTCAGCAATTCGGTCAGCCGGGCGCCGCGCGCCAGCAGGCGCTGGGTCACTTGGTCGAGGTCGGAGGCAAACTGCGAAAAGGCTTCCATCTCGCGATACTGCGCCAGTTCCAGCTTGATCGAACCGGCGACCTTCTTCATTGCTTTTGATTGGGCCGCGGAGCCGACTCGGCTGACCGACAGGCCGACGTTGATCGCCGGCCGCACACCTTTGTAAAACAGATCGGTTTCGAGAAAGATTTGGCCGTCGGTGATTGAGATGACGTTAGTCGGAATATAGGCCGCCACATCGTTGGCCTGGGTCTCGATAACCGGCAAGGCGGTTAACGATCCGGAACCGTAGTCTGAATTCATCTTGGCCGCCCGTTCGAGCAGGCGCGAATGTACATAGAATACGTCGCCGGGGTAGGCTTCGCGCCCGGGCGGGCGGCGCAGTAGCAGCGACATTTGACGGTAGGCCATCGCATGTTTCGACAGGTCGTCATAAATAATTAAGGCGTGCATACCGTTGTCGCGGAAGTACTCGCCAATCGCGCAGCCGACATAGGGCGCCAGGAACTGTAGCGGGGCGGGCTCCGAGGCCGTCGCGGCGACGACGACTGTGTAGTCCATGGCGCCGGAATCTTGCAGGGTCTTGACGACCTGCGCCACGGTAGAACGCTTCTGGCCGATTGCGACATAGATGCAGTAAAGCTTTTTCGACTCGTCGCCGGAGTCGTTGATCTGCTTCTGATTGATGATGGTGTCGATGGCCACGGCGGTTTTGCCGGTCTGCCGGTCGCCAATAATCAATTCGCGTTGGCCGCGGCCAACAGGAACCAGGGAATCGAGCGCCTTCAAGCCCGTTTGCATCGGCTCGGACACCGACTCGCGCGGGATAATGCCCGGCGCCTTTACTTCGACCAAACGGCGCTCGGATGACTCAACCGGCCCACTACCGTCGATTGGATTGCCCAAGGCATCGATAACGCGGCCCAAAAGGCCTTTGCCGACCGGCACATCGACGATGTCGCCGGTCCGCTTGACCGTGTCGCCCTCTTTGATGTCGCGGTCGTCGCCAAAGATAACGATACCGACATTGTCGGTTTCCAGGTTCAGCGCCATGCCCTTGATACCACCAGGAAACTCAACCATTTCACCGGCTTGGACGTTATCGAGCCCGTAAACTCGCGCAACACCGTCGCCCACAGACAACACCTGGCCGATCTCGGAAACGTCGGATCCGGCGTCGAAATTGGCAATCTGGTCTTTCAGGATCGCCGAAATTTCCGCGGCACGAATTTCCATTACTGAGCCCCTTTCATGGCCAACTGCAGGCGCTGCAGTTTTGATTTAAGCGACGCGTCGATCATGCGCGAGCCGATCCGGACGACCAGGCCGCCGATAAGCGAAGGATCAAGTTTTGCGTCGACGGTCACCTTGCCGCCCAACGCGTTGCGCAGGGCATTGGTAACCGCTTCTAATTGCGTTTGTTTGAGCGGTTGCGCCGAGGTGACCTCGGCGGTGACTTCACCGCGGCGATGGGCCAGTTCGGCGAGGAACGCGTCGATTGTGGCGGGCAACACGAACAGTCGGTTGTTGCGGGCGACAACTGCAACGAACCGGCGGGTTAGATCGCCGGCGCCGGCCTGTTCCAAAATGGTCCCCATCGCCGCTGCTTTGGCATCGGTGTCGATGAGCGGGGAGCGGATCAGCGTTTGCAGATCGTCGCTTTCGATGAGCAGCTCTTTCAAGCCGTTCAAGTCGGCGGCTGTTTCGTCGAGGGAGCGCGCTTCGTCTGCCAGCTCATAGACGGCTGAAGCGTAACGCTCGGCGATTTCGCCTACTACGTTCGATTGTGTCGCCACTTTTGGCGGCCCCCCGGCGAATTTCGGAATTGCCTCGAAGAAATATGTTAACCCTTTGATTTCTTTGAGAAATAAAGGGGTTCTCGCCAACTGAACCGAAGCCGCCAGCGGGCAGGCGCTTGGTAGCACACGCTATTCGCGGTGGCAAGTTAACAGGCTGCGGAAAAGGGCGGAATTCTGCGCCTTTGATCCGACATTCGGTGGCGACATTTCGACGCGCAGGATGGGACCGCAAACGGGGCGGCTAAAGAAAATTGTAGGGATCGATATCGACCCGCACACGCGCGCGCGCCGGAACGGCGACGTGCCTCAACCATTCGCGCAAGAGGGGCTGCAACGGTCGATCGAGCGCGGTTTTTAGCAGTAACCGGCGGCGGTGTTGGCCGCGCAACATGGCCAGGGGCGCGGGCGCGGGGCCGAGCACCTGAACATCGGGCGCCGCTGGTGCATGGCGGGCGAGGGCGGCAGCGATGCCGTCTGCGGCCGCGCCATCGCGGCTCGAGATGATGATCGCGGCGAGCCGGCCGAAGGGTGGCCAGCCACCCGCCGCCCTATTGTTTTCTTCGAGTTGCATGAAGGCTTCGCGGTCGCCGTTGATCATCGCCTGCATTACCGGATGATCGGGCTGGTGGGTCTGCACGATCACGCGTCCTGGCCGTTCGGCGCGGCCGGCGCGGCCGGCGACCTGGTGCAGAACTTGGTAGGTGCGCTCGCTGGCGCGCAGGTCGCCGCCACTTAATCCGAGATCGGCATCGACGATGCCGACCAGGGTGAGGTAGGGAAAATGGTGACCTTTTGCCACCATCTGAGTGCCGATCAGCAGGTTGAGCTCGCGTGCCTCGATCGCGCGCACCATTTCCTGCGCGGCGTCCGGCCCGCGCATGGTATCACTGGTCATCACACCGATACGCGCGCTGGGAACGACGGCTTGCACTTCTTCGGCAATGCGTTCCACCCCGGGCCCACAGACCGCCAGCGAACCGGTCGTATCGCAGTGGGGGCAGGCATCGGGCACCGGGGCGGTATAGCCGCAGTGGTGGCATTGCAGTTGCCGGCGGAAGCGGTGTTCGACCAGCCAGGCGCTACAACTGGGACACTCGAACCGGTGACCGCAAGTTCGGCACAGGGTAAGGGGGGCGTAGCCACGCCGGTTAAGAAACAGCAAGGCCTGTTCACCGTCGCCAATTGTCTCTGTTAGCGCATCGCGCAACACCGGCGCCAGGAATTGGTCGACCCTGAGCCCGCTTTCGCGCATGTCAACAGCTTCGATTGTCGGCAGCGTGGCGGCACCGAACCGTTCGGGAAGTTCCTGCCGGCCGTAGCGGCCGCGAGACACGTTGACGCGGGTCTCCAGTGACGGTGTCGCCGAGGCGAGAACGACTGGGAAACCGGCTAGCTGCGCCCGCACGATCGCCATATCGCGGGCGTGGTAGGACACTCCGTCGGCCTGTTTATAGGCGCTTTCATGCTCTTCATCGACGATCAGCAGTCCTAATTCGTCGAACGGCAGAAACAACGCTGAGCGGGCGCCGACGACGACGCGCGCTTCGCCGGTCGCGACAGCGCGCCAAGCCAGCCGCCGGCGCGATTGGCTGAGGTCGGAGTGCCAGACAACGGGTTCGGTGCCAAAGCGTCGCGCGAACCGGTCGAACCATTGCGGTGTCAGCGCGATTTCGGGCAGCAGAACGAGCGCCTGGCGGCCCAGCCTCAAGGCCGCCGCAATCGCTTCGAAATAGACTTCCGTCTTACCGGATCCTGTGACCCCGTCGAGCAACGTGACAGCAAAGGTTTCGGTGTCGACCTGGCGCCGCAGCGCCGCCGCGGCGTCGAGCTGCTCGGCCGAGAGCTGCACACCCGGATGGTCCGGATCGGGCGTGATGAAGGTGGGGCCAGGCGGCAAGTTCCGCGCGGTTATCGCACCGGCGGTGACTAGGCCCTTGATGACGCTGGCGCCGACCCCCGCTTCGCGGGCCAAGTCGGGCATCGTCCTGGGCGGGCCGCCGGTGAGGATGTCCAGCACCCGTTTGCGGGCCGGCGTTAACCGCAGATCGGGCGGTACGTCTGCCGCGACGAACGACCGCACGGGCTTCGGCGATTCGAGCGCGCCGCGCACGTTCATCGTCATGCGCAGCACCGCCCCCGGCGGCGATAGCGAATAGGCGGCGACCCAGTCGATGAATTTTCGCAGCGCGTCGGGTAGCGGCGGCGCGTCCAGGCGGGCGGCGACCGGTTTGATCTTGGCATCGTCGACATCGCCGGTCGCATCGCCCCAGACCACACCGACGACTTCACGCGAGCCCAATGGAACGGCGACAAAATCGCCAGTTTGCACCGCGAAATCGCCATCGGCGCGGTAGTCGTATGCGCCGGCGAGCGGCAACGGCAGCAAAACGCTGATCCGCTTTTCACCATTTGATCCGGTGGCGGTAGTGGCGTCTGAGGTGTCCATCGGCTACACTCTATTCGCCGATTCGGTATTGACCAACGGCAGCTTTAAGTGCCGGGCACAGGGTTGCCGGCGGCCGCTAAATCGGGCGGTTTTTGGACACAGGCTCGA
>JAPUHN010000100.1 GCA_027297685.1 Alphaproteobacteria bacterium
TCGCCGACCGGCATGCCCTCGGTCTCCCCCTCAAAGATGAACTGGGCAAGGATCTGCTGCACCCATGTGGTTCCTGCTTTGGCCCAGGTTGCAATAAAAATGTCGTCGTCGCGAAACTTAAAATCGTTCCAGTAAGTCGAATCAATCACCCACATCTGTAACTCGCGTGTCTTTTCCGGCCATTCGATTTGCTGATCCATGAACAAATCCTCCCTCGATAATGGCGGTGTAAATTCTTACGCTTCGGCGCCGCGAAAATGACCCCATAGTATCGCGCAGGTTCAACGCCGCAATCAATGTGGAGGTCGATCCATTATATTTCGCCGGCCCCACCCAAAAAACCGCCGTCAGCGCCAGCCGTCAGTTACGTCCGCTTTTAGTTCAACTTCGGACATGAAATTCGGATCGAGGTCAGAATACGCGGGTATGTTGGGCAATGAGTTGCTATGCTGAGCAATTAATAGTTTTCATCAGGGGGTGAGGAAATGATATCAAAACATGTCTACGCAATCGCAGCTGCCGTCGCCGCTTTTGGTATCGCGACATTGGCTGCTCCGAATACGGCGAATGCGCATGATGTTGCCGCGGAGATCGAAAAAGTCCGGCTCGCAACTTTAAAATACAACGATGTGAAGGTTGCCCTGGCCGAGGGATACGTCCCGGCTCCGCCAGGCGACTGCGTTACCGCCGCCAAGGAAGGACTGCCGCCGGAATGGGGCGGCATGGGTATTCACTATATCAACCCGAAAATGCTGAAGATCACGAGAACCCAGCCGCGCGTTGATGGACAGAACACTCATACCGATTTTTTGAAACCGTCTATCCTGATCTACGAACCACGGGCAGATGGGACACTCAAGTTCGTTAGTGTGGAGAATCTGGTGTTTCTCAATGCGTGGAAAGCGGCGGGCAATGTTGCACCGCCGAGTTTCGCCGGGCAGAGTTACCACACCATGGCAGATAACTCGAGCACCGAGGCTGATGAGGCGCACCATTTCGAGCCGCACTACGATCAGCATATTTATTTCGCCAAGAGCGCGAACCCGAGCGACCAGTTGAAGCCATTTTCACCGAGCGTCACCTGCGAACACTTCAAAGGCAGTAAATAGGTTCCCCGCAATCTGACGCGTGACGTGGGTCGCAGCTAGACATGCGCGGAAATGCGGATCGGGCCGTCCTGGATAGCACCAGAAAGCGGCCCGGTTACGCTTTCCTCGCTTTTGCTGAGTGGCTGCTAATGGCCGAGGGTGTCGATAGGCTTTGGCAAGAATATCCGTTTTCAGGCGGTCATCATTTCCAGAGCCGCTGCGTGGCAATGCGGGCGCCTTCGGCCAGCGCCTGGAATTTAGCCGTCACAACGCTCGGGAATACCCCTTTTCGGCCGGCATAGGTGCCGAAGCCGCAATCGGCGCCGGCGAGTACCCGCTCGCGCCCAACGATATCGGCAAATTTGCAGATGCGCTGGGCAACCAGAATGGGATGCTCGACGAAATTGCTGGTCGAATCGATGACCCCGGGTACCAACACCTTGTGGTCGGGAATTTTTGCCGCCTTCCAATCCTCCCACTCGTGCTCATGGCGTGGATTTGCTCCTTCGAATAACAGCGCCTGCGGCCGCGCCTTGCTCAACAATCCGATCAACCGGGCCACCGGGATGTCGTGGGTGTGGGGCCCGGCGTAGTTGAGCCAGCAAATATGCATCCGCATGGCCTCGGGCGGAATGTCGGCGGTCGCCGCATTGAGCGCCTCGATGCTCTTCTCGGCGTCGGCGATAAATTCTTTTTCCGACATATCCTGATGGTCGGTATGGCGGCTGCCGGCGAGGTCGGGACAGTCGAGTTGGAGCACGAAGCCGGCTTCGTGGATCGCCGTGTATTCCGGGCGCATCGCCTCGATCAACTCTTCGCGATAGGCGTCGCGGCTGGGGTAATAGGTATTGGGAACGTAGTTGGACAGGCAGCCCGGCGAGGCCGAGTTCATAAAAATATCGACAGGTTTGGCGGCCGCCGTCGCCGCCTTGAGGTTGGCAATGTCACGGTCGAGCGGCGCGTGATCGGCATAGGCTACCGGGCCGGTGCAGACCGTCGCTTGCAGTAGTTCCGGCCCGCCGCCACCGAGACGTTCTTCCATCATCTCGGGAAAATCCTGAATATCGCGTGGCATTTTGCGGCCCGGCACGCCGCTTCCCTCGACGTTGCCGAGACCGGTCAATCTGTGTTTGGCATAGACGTGGTACGACATCTTCGCCATTTCACCGTCGCACACGACGTCGATGCCCGCCGCCACCTGGTCGCTAACGGCTTGTTTAACGGCTGCGGCTGCACGAGCCTGCAAGGCCACCTGGTCAACCGGTTCGCCGCGATCCTCCTTCCCCAGTAGTTCAACCAAATCGTCGGGCCGGGGCAAACTGCCGACGTGGGTGGTGAGGATTCGATCGGTGCTGAGTTTCATGGGTGACCTGCCATTTCGAGGTACCGACGCTAGGCGCGCGGGCACAGCGGAGTTTATAGACAGCCCTGTCGGCCCGCCATACACTTCCGCTAATCGTTAATTGTGGAAGTCCGGCCGCATGTCAGAAGAACGAGTTCAACGAAGGCTTGCCGCCATCCTCGCCGCCGACGTGGTCGGCTATTCGCGGTTGATGGGCGCGGACGAAGCCGGCACGCTGGCCCGCCTCAAGCAGCTTCGCCGGGACGTATTCGATCCCCATACAGAAGAGTTCGGCGGACGGCTGTTTAAAACCACCGGCGATGGTCTGCTGATCGAATTTCCGAGCGCTGTCGATGCAGTGAACCATGCCGTCGCGGTGCAGCACGCCTTGGCAGCGGCCAATGCCGACGTCTCGGACAATCAACAATTGGCGTTTCGCATCGGCATCAGCCTGGGCGACGTGATTGTCGATGGCGACGACCTCTATGGCAACGGGGTCAACGTCGCCGCCCGCATGGAGGGGCTGGCCGAACCCGGCGGCATTTGTATCTCGGGCAATGTGTTCGAACATGTCGAAACGGCGGTCGATGTCATGTTCGACGATCTCGGCCCCCAGGAAGTGAAGAACATCGCCCTTCCTGTGCGATCGTACCGCGTGCACCAGCACGATCATCATGTCGCGCCGATAGCCAGCGACCATCACCCGCTTGCCGAATCGGACAAGCCCTCGGTCGCTATTCTGCCGTTCGACAACATGTCGGGCGATCCCGAGCAGGAGTACTTTTCCGACGGCGTGACCGAAGACATTATCACCGCGCTGTCGAAACACCGTTGGCTGCGTGTGATCGCCCGAAACAGCACGTTCGGATACAAGGGCAAAGCGCTCGACGTTCGACAAATCGCCAGCGAACTTGGCGCCAACTATGTCGTCGAGGGCAGTGTGCGGCGCAGCGGACAACGTCTGCGAATTACCGCTCAGCTCATCGATGCGGCGAGCGGCGATCATTTGTGGGCCGAACGCTACGACCGTAGTCTGGAGGATATTTTCGATCTGCAGGACGAGATCACCGACACCATCGTTGGCAGCATCGAGCCCGAACTTGGCGCCGCCGAACGCCACCGGGTGGAACGCAAGCCGCGTACTAACCTGCAGGCATGGGACTGCTACCATTTGGGCATGTCACATTTCTACAAATTTACCGCCGTGGGTAACGTCGAGGCTCAGCGTCTGCTCAAACGCAGTTTCGAACTCGACCCTGAATTCGGCAACGCCTATGCCTGGTGGGCTTATGCCGTCGTCCTCGGCATGGTTTACTGGGATACCGAGCCCGGCGACGCACTGCTCGACGAGGCGCTGGCCGCGGCCAATCAGGCTTTGGCGATCGACGACCAGAACGCCGTTTTCTACATGATCATGGCGCGTACCGCCTTGGCGCGGCGCGATTACACGGGCTCGCTTGCTGGCAATGAGGCGGCGGTTCGGCTGAACCCGACCCTCGCCGTCGCCCATTGCGCGATGGGTGACGCGCTGGCCTATGAAGGCCGTTTCGATGAATCCATCGGCCAATTCGAGAAAGCCATCGCGCTCAGTCCCAACGACCCGCAAATGTGGGCCTTTTTGACCTATGGCGCCCTGGCGCTGATCTTCAAGAAAGATTTCGAAACCGCGCTGGAATGGACAGAGCGAGCGAGCGTTATCCCCAATCGGCAATACTGGACGCTGGCGCACATGGCGGTCGCGCTGGCTCATCTCGATCGGCCGCAAGAGGCGGCGCAGGCGGTTGCTCGGCTGCTCGACGAAAACCCGGATTTCTCGTGTGGGTTTGCCCAGAAAAAGCTGTTCTTCATTAAGCGGCCCGAGCAACTGGCACTTTATCTTGAAGGTTTGCGCAAAGCTGGTGTGCCGGAAGAATAGGCCTTCCCGTTGGATACCGCTCAATGTCTGCTATTGATGCGGCGGACGGCTCCCCTCCAACGGCATCGCAATGTGTCAATCCGCAGCATTTATGGCCCGACTGCCAGTTATATATTAGCTTTTGCTGAACGGCTGTTATTGGCTAATAACGGACATTAGCGGGTCTATCTGGAATGTCCGCTATTGGGGGTAAAGCGGACGAAATCGTCGGATAAGCGGACATTGGCATCTAAAAGAAATCGGGGCCGGTGAATTTGCGCCGATTTAGCAGCTTCCACATCGGCTATCAGGCCTAAGCGACGAAAGGCCGAACGAAAGCGTATCTACGCATCGTCCGGCAACTTTTTCTCCAAAATTTTTTCAAATTTTCAGCGAGCTTGAGGAGCCGTATTGCGAGGGCGTGTTCGCCGGCCTTTCAGGGGGTGGGGGGTCTTTCCAAGCCGACCAAGGGCCCCGGGCGGTTGCCGCCCTTTGGGGGCCGAGGCAGCGAAGGCTAACCGTCAGTTTGCAACTGCT
>JAPUHN010000101.1 GCA_027297685.1 Alphaproteobacteria bacterium
ACTAATGTGCTGTCGCCATTTCGGATCGGCTGGCATCCCTTGCCCATTCAATCTCACATAACCAATACAATCTTCTGCGGCAAATTCATCTACAAAATTTTCCTCGTCATCGGAAAACGATACAGATGCAAAAATTAGTATATCGGGAGAGGCTGTTTTGACTACACACGGCTCTATTTCCGTCTCTATCCGCAATACTTTTGTCGGCGACAATGAACCAATTGTTGAAAACGTCTTTTGAAGATTTAATATCTCAACATCTAGTTGCTCCGCCGTTGCAAGCCACTGAATTTCAGCTTTAGTCCAAGTTGCATGAGCAAGTTCCGGTTTCGGGACCTTCTTTTTGTTATCCTTTCTCCTCATTATATTTCGCTCCAATGGATTGACGAGCTAAGCGCCGTCGTTGATCAGGTGCCGTCCCACCTTGAAGCTGTAGTAACGCACGTTCCCCCGTAGTTCGTCGACCGTTGCGAGCAGCTTCTCTTCCTCGATTATAAGGTTAGAGTTCAGGACCACGTGAGTTCCCGTCTCCTGACTGAGAAGGGGGATTAGCAGACCACGAGCGTCTTCGGGCACATGCCTCAAGTGGAACCAAAAATGCGTCGAAGAATAATCTTCCTTCGATCGCTTCGGGAAATATCCAAACTCGCCGGCGAAGGCTCTCTCGTCGGCCCGGTTGTTCGGTTCGTGCTCGCCGAACTCGATCGTCACATCGGCGCCGTCGTAAGGCTTCCCTCTGCCATTGATGACGCGACCCTCGCACGAGATAGAGTGGACGCTGGCACGCTCCATACTCACCTCGTAACGGGCCTCGGTCAACAGCACTGAGATCCTGACGCCGTAACCCTCGCTGCGCCCTGGCTCAACATGAAGGGGACGCCCGCGGAGGTAATCGGTGTAGACCGTTTCCAATATCTCGAAGCCCCCGACTGCATACTCCCGATCCTCTGAAACATCGAGGTCCCCCAGGTCCAACATCCGCAGCGGTTTCTCCGACGGGTCGGGCAGCGTTTCACCGACAAGCCTCACGTTCGCACTCATGATGCGGCGGTGGTCGTAGGCCTCTGCTGCCTGACGACGGATCGTTTCGAAGGTGTCAGGGTCCATCTCCATCCTCACATGGACAGGTTCAATTTCGATTGTCTCACCATCGAGTTCGAACTGTTCCGGTTCGACGCTCGCCTTTACCGAAACCGCACCAAAACTGGCAGCAACACCAAACTTGGCCGCGACATCTGACAACCAGTCCGGGTCGGGCGGCGACGAGATTGTCACGCTGACAGGTTTTTTTTCAAAGTGAGGAGCGGGGTATTCCAAAGGAACGTCGACCAGCCCACGCAGTACCACTCCCCGCTTTAATCCCCCCTTGGCAGTGTAAGAAGTGCTGACGCCGCCGTACTGAAATAGCGTTAGCCGGAGGTCGCACTCTGTTTCTTTGGATTGTGCCTCAGGCATTTATTGCCAGCGTCAATCTCGATGGTGGCCCTGACCGGCCCCGACGGAGTGGTCCGATTGGAATATTAGTTGATGGGCGACCCCGGTTCTAGTGGGAATGTGGCTGGTGGGTTAGTCGGGATCGCGCAGCCGGCAGCGATGGTGCAGGCGTCGCCGGTGCTCGCCGAATACGGCGATCTGCACCAGTTGACCGCGGCCCAACTATTCTGGGCATACAGCAAGAACACGGAACTCGCGACCGCCGATGGCGAATCTACCGACGCCATCTGCTGGCGCTTCCGGCAGGAATATCCGGCGACGGCGGAAGAGGCGTTTCGTGCCAGCCGGCAGGGCTCCTTTATCAGCGGCGATGCCGTGCTTCGGGCCCGAAAATTCACCGCTTTGCCGCAGGGGCATGCGCTTGTCGTACTGGGATGCGACTTCGCCACTGGCGGCGACGGCGAGGGCGGCGACGACAACGTAATCATCGACCGGCAAGGCCGTGCCGCAGGGCGCAACATTTACCGCCGGTTCAACGACAAGAACACGGTTTCCGTAGCATCGGTTCTGGGCAATGCGATCGACCGTATAAAACCAGCCATGACTTTCATCGACACCGGCGGCGGCGGAGCGCAGGTCTACGACATCCTCGTTGCCCGGGGGTATCAGAGAATGACTTTGGTGGACTTCGGCGCCAAGCCGCTGGATGGCCGCAAATACCTCAACAAGCGGGCGGAAATGTGGGGCGATATGCGCGATTGGCTCGGCGACGTGGGTGGTGCGGACATCCCCGACGAAGACACGCTCGACGGCGAACTCACGGGGCCGAAGGCAAAGACGGACTTTCATCAGCGCGTGCGGCTGGAGAAGAAGGATCAGGTGCGCAAGGAAATAGGCCACAGTCCGGACGGCGCTGACGCGCTCGCGACCACGTTTGCCGAAACGGTGCACGCGCCAAATCCGTTGGGCATGCCCGGGCTGGTGACGCCCGTGGCTGACCGGGCGGTCGGGTACTGATGCCGAGCGGGTAGCTGGTCAGCGCCGGGTCTCCATTGCCGGCGTATCCAACGACTTGCGCCTTTTGGTCCGCTTGTTGATTTTCTTGGCGAAAGTGCTCACAGCTACGTCACCACGATCCACGGCGGCAATTTCCTCTGGAGTGCCTTTGGCCAAAACCGTTTTGCCATGGAAAATCTCGCGTTCTCCAATACCGAGGCGTCTGGCGACTTCAGGGATTGTCAATTCTGGATCAATCTGCGCATACGCAGGATGATTGCTCCTGCGGTCGCCGCCACGGTCGTTGCCCTTCTTGGAGTCGCGATCCTCTGGTGCTTTGCCATCGTGATCGGCTTGCCCATTGAAGTGATCCGGTGGGCGTGGGGCAAGGCAAGGCGATTTCGCCAGGCACGCGCACGAAGCCGTGGAGCCTGAGACGGTGTCCCGAGCTGCAAAATGAAGATCGCTGAGAAATTCCGCGTATCTGCAAAGAGAAACAGTTAACGAGATTGCTGCATGAAAATCTGTGAGGCGCTGCGTCGGTCAGTTCGATTGGAGCTAAACCATATCTATACGGAGAGACCGTTCGAAACGCCCACTGGGACAGATATGGGATGGTTTTGTCGCGAGCATGCTTTGCACGTCACCGCGCTCGCTGAGCTCTTGGGCGAGTCCGCTCAGCTTTGCCGTGGTGACATCATTGTTCGTATCCCTGGAGAGATAACCGTATATACAATGGGCTCAGGCGATGACCACGCATGGTGCCGCGTGGACGGCAAAGCTCCAGTAGATGCAAGCATGACGCTACGGCATCTAGCACCCCACGAGACAGACGTCTCGGCTATTTGCCCAGACCGTCCAGAAGAACTTGCGGGGCTTGTGCTGCGCTATGAGCAAAAACTGGACGAGAAGTCCTTCGCTCGTTTTCTGCGCTCACCTGAAAGGTTGATTGCATACAACGAAAAGAGGATTCTCACGACCAACATTCTTGAGGTTTTCGCCGATCCATATAGCTTTCTGCACCACCCCCAAGGAGGACCGTCGTTTCCTGAGCAATTCGGTCCGGATGTATTCTTTGCAATCACTCAGCACCTATTCAAGCTTGCGTTAGGTGATTGCAAACCGCTGAGAACGTATCGCACGCCAAAGGCGGCGGTCCGCGCAATTGTCCAGCACAATCCCACAGCTCGCGAGTTCATCAAAAATGGAATTCGTGGCAGTGCTTTCTAACATTCAATTTCGCGCTCTCTGGATACCTCGGGCAGTAGTGAATTAAATTCATCTATCCCAAGCACGTGGCCGTCGTGCCGTAACCGCCTCGATCGGCCGGCGGCGTCTACAACACTCGATCGGCCCCAAGCTACTTGATCCCGGCGTGCATGAACGACTGCACGAACTGGCGCTGGAACAGCAGGAAGGCAATCAAGAGCGGCGCCACGGCGAGCAGGGTGCCGGCCGTGATGATCGACCAGTCGACCCCCGATTCGGGCGCGCCGAAGATGGCCAGGCCCACGGTCAGCGGCCGGGTCTCGACCGAGTTGGTGATCACCAGCGGCCACAGGAAGTTG
>JAPUHN010000102.1 GCA_027297685.1 Alphaproteobacteria bacterium
TCGCAATCGATCAGCTCGCTGCACTTGCCCGGCCGGATCGCGCGCACGTCCTCGCGTGACTGGATGTAGAAGTGAAAGTCAAAATGCGGAACCGCCCAGGGCGGTGGCGCCGGATGACCATGTCCTGCTGGGTTCCAGTTGACGCTCACCCACTTGAACGGGGTCGTGCCATTTCCGGCGAGCTCTTGCGGCACCGGAAACGTCAACTCGAAATCGCCGTTGCACTCGCCGGTCGCATCGATCTTACCGTTGCCATTCTTGTCGAAACACCGGCTATAATTGTTTGTCTTAGCCGGTAAGTTCTCGAGCATGCGGCCGTCGATACTTACTCCCAACACACGCGGCGCACCTTTAGTGTCCAGTTCGGCGTAAAGCTGGGCAAAGCCGTCGCCCAGATTTTGCGCCTGGCCATAAACCGTCGTCGACGCCGATTGCGCCATTTGAGATCAACAAGGCTACTGCGGTTGCGGCAACCGCCGCTGTATCGCTCCATCGCATTTGATATCCCCCCAAATACGCCGTTCACGGTCGAACGGCTAACGGAAGAAAGATTATCGTTGCCGGTTGGAGTAAGTAAAGCTCCGGTCACAGACAAGTGTGCCGGTAACGCCTTAGATCGTCTAAACCCCGTGATACTCGCGGTACCAGGCGATAAATTTCGGAATGCCTACATCGATCGGGGTCGACGGTTGGAAGCCGAGATCGCGCTGGGTGGCGTCGATGTCGGCATAGGTTGCCTGGACGTCGCCGGGCTGCATCGGCTGGAAGTCGATCTCCGCCTTTTGGCCGAGCGATTGTTCGATCAGACCGATAAAGCGCATCAGCGGCTCGGAGCGGTGATTGCCCAGATTATACAATCGGTGGCGCGGGCGGGCGGCGGCCGGCGGCTGGTCGAGCGCCGCCAGAACGCCGGCCACGATATCGTCGATGTAGGTGAAATCGCGCTGCATGTCGCCATGGTTGAACACCGGGATCGGCTCGCCGGCGAGGATCTTCGAAGTAAAAATATAGGCCGACATGTCGGGCCGGCCCCACGGCCCGTAGACGGTGAAAAAACGCAAGCCAGTCTGCGGCAGGCCATAGGTGTGACTATAAGCGTGGCTCATTAGTTCGGCGGCCTTTTTGGTCGCGGCATACAGCGAAACCGGGTTGTCGACTTGGTCGTCGACCGAAAACGGCAACTTGGTGTTGCCGCCATAGACCGACGATGAACTGGCATAGACCAGATGGGATAAGCCGTCGCCGAGGTGGCGAGCGAATTCGAGCACGTTGAGGTGGCCGGCTAAATTGGCGCGCTCATAGGCTTGCGGATGGGTCAGGCTGTAGCGAACGCCAGCCTGGGCGGCCAAATGAATAATTCGGTCGACGCCGGAGGCAAGTGGCGTGAGGGCCCCTTGGTCGGCGATATCCAACCGTTCAAGACGAAATTCCGGATGCGCGTGCAGGCGCACCAACCGCGCTTCTTTCAAGGCGACGTCGTAGTAATCGTTGACGTTGTCGACTCCGATTACGCTTTCGCCCCGCGCCAGCAACGCTTGGGCGACGTGCATGCCGATAAACCCGGCGGCGCCGGTTAACAAAATGGCCACGCGACCGCTACCTCGCAGACTATGACTCGTGGGGCGTTGTTCGGGCTCAAGGTATAGCGAAGCGCCCGTGGTATTTCACCATTTGTCTCGAATCCGCCGAATCGGTTTCCACATCGGGCCCAACAAATCGCAAATATTATGCCGCCCAGTGATAATTTTTCGTCGCCGCAGCCATGGTTACGTGCAATTTATTGCCAATTCGCGTTCGACCAATCGTGCTGATGGACAGATAGGTCAGTCACCCATACATTTTAACGCGACGAATCGGCACTTGGGACGACCGATGGATCGGTCGGCCTTACGGAGGAAACGATGGCGTTAGCAGCGGTCAGTCTGGACGACAAATATACCCTTGAGTCGGGCCGGGTTTTTCTGACCGGCACTCAGGCACTGGTCCGCCTGCCAATGATGCAGCGTCTGCGCGACGCGAAAGCCGGCCTCAATACCGCCGCTTACGTCAGCGGCTATCGCGGCTCGCCGCTTGGCGGGCTCGACCAGCAGATGGAGCGCGCCCAGCAGTTTCTCGAGAAACACAACATCGTCTTCCGGCCGGGCGTCAACGAGGACCTCGCCGCTACCGCCATCTGGGGCAGCCAGCAACTCAACCTGTTTCCCAACGCCAACTACGACGGCGTTTTCGGCATGTGGTACGGCAAGGGCCCGGGGGTCGACCGTTCCGGCGACGTGTTCAAGCACGGCAATATGGCCGGGGCGTCTCCCAATGGCGGTGTGTTGCTGTTGGCCGGCGACGACCACACCTGCAAATCGTCGACCACGGCGCACCAATCGGAATTCGCGTTCGTCGACGCCATGATCCCGGTGCTCAATCCGTCCGGGATCCAGGATTTTCTCGATCTCGGTCTCTTCGGCTGGGCGATGAGCCGCTTTTCCGGCTGCTGGGTGGCGTTCAAGACCGTCGCCGAGACGGTCGACAGTTCAGCGTCTGTCTATATCGATCCACACCGGGTCGATATTGTCACGCCGGACGATTTTCCGATGCCCGAGGGCGGTCTCAACATTCGCTATCCCGACGAATTTCTGGCCCAGGAAGAGCGCCACCATCGCCACAAACTCTACGCCGCCCTGGCCTTCGCGCGAGCCAACAAGCTCGACAAGGTTATCATCGATAGTCCGAAACGGCGCTTGGGCATTGTCACTACCGGTAAATCTTATCTCGACGTTCGCCAGGCGCTCGACGATCTTGGAATCGACGAGGCGCAAGCCAGGGACATCGGCATTAGCGTGTACAAGGTCGGTATGTCGTGGCCGCTCGAGCGCGAGGGAATACGCGAGTTCGCCGAAGGGCTCGAGGAAATTCTCGTGGTCGAGGAAAAGCGTGCGCTGATCGAAAACCAGCTCAAGGAACAACTCTACAATTGGCGCGCCGACGTGCGGCCTCACGTGCTCGGCAAGTTCGACGAAAGCGGCGAGTGGATCCTCCCGTCGTCCGGCGAGTTGAGCCCGGCGCGCATCGCCCGGGTGATCGCCGGCCGTCTTGGCCGGTTCTACACGACACCGCAGATCGACGAGCGTCTGGCCTTTCTCGCCCGCAAGGAAGCGTCGCTGGCACAACAACCCGATACGGTTAAACGCGTCCCCTACTTCTGCTCGGGCTGCCCCCACAACACCTCGACCCACGTGCCCGAGGGCAGCCGCGCCTTGGCCGGCATCGGCTGCCATTTCATGGCGCAATGGATGGACCGCAACACCGCCACCTTCACCCATATGGGCGGCGAGGGCGCCAGTTGGGTCGGTCAGGCGCCATTCACCAGCGAAAACCACGTGTTCGTCAATTTGGGCGACGGTACCTACTACCATTCGGGCTATCTGGCGATACGCCAAGCGGTCGCCGCCGGCGTGAACGTGACCTACAAGATCCTCTACAACGACGCCGTTGCGATGACCGGCGGACAGCAAGTCGACGGCCCCCTATCGGTCGATGCCATTGCCCGCCAAGTTGCCGCAGAGGGCGCCGCAAAAGTCGTCGTCGTTTCCGATGAGCCGGATAAATATCCCATCGGCATAGAGTTTCCCCACGGCACCACCGTGCACCACCGCGACGAGCTGGATCAGGTCCAGCGCAACCTGCGCGACTGGCCCGGGACGACGGTGCTGATCTACGACCAGACCTGCGCTGCCGAAAAACGCCGGCGCCGCAAGCGCAACCTGTATCCCGACCCGCCCAAGCGGGTAATGATCAACGAAGCGGTGTGCGAAGGCTGTGGCGACTGTTCGGTGAAATCGAACTGCCTGTCGGTGGTGCCGGTCGACACTGAATTCGGCCGCAAGCGGGCAATCGACCAGTCGAGCTGCAACAAGGACTATTCCTGCGTCAACGGTTTCTGCCCCAGCTTCGTCACCGTTCATGGCGGCCAGTTGAAGCGACCGAAGATAGTTGCCCCCGGCGGCGCTGAAGACGCGTTTGGCGATGTCGCGCTACCGAACCCCGATCTGCCATCGCTCGATACACCCTTCGGCATCATCGTCACCGGCATCGGCGGTACCGGTGTTGTCACCATTGGTGCGCTACTCGGCATGGCCGCTCACATCGAGGGCAAGGGCGCCTCGGTGCTCGACATGGCCGGTCTCGCCCAGAAGGGCGGCGCTGTGGTCAGTCATATCCGCATCGGCGCTAAGCCGGAGGACTTACACTCGGTTCGCATCGCCGCCGGCAGCGCCAGAACTATTATCGGCTGCGACCTTATGGTCGCCGCCAGCTCCGACGTTCTGGCGAAAATGCAACCGGGCGTCACCCAGGCGGTGGTCAATAGTCACGAGACCATCACCGGCGATTTCACCCGTAATCCCGACATGGATCTGATGGGCGCCGAGATGGCCAAGATCATCGACGTCGCGGTCGGCGCCGACGCCGCCGACTTCATCGAAGGGTCGCGCCTGGCGACCGCGCTACTCGGCGATTCGATCGCCACCAATCTGTTCATGCTCGGCGTCGCCTGGCAAAAAGGGCTAGTGCCGTTATCCGCAGAGGCGTTGGAGCAGGCCATCGAACTGAACGGTGTCGCCGTCGACTTTAACAAGCGCGCCTTCCTTTGGGGCCGCCGCGCCGCGGTCGACCGCGCGCGGGTCGAAAAGGCCGCCGAACCGGTGACGCCGTTGCGCCTCCAGGAACCCGACATCGCCACCACTCTGGAAGACATCGTCGCACGGCGCATTCGTACCCTCACCGCCTATCAGAACGAGGCCTATGCGCGGCGCTACAAGGATTTCGTCGTCAAGGTGCAGAAGGCCGAGGCCAACCGCGCCAAGGGCCGCAGTGGCCTCGCCGAAGCGGTCGCCCGCTATTACTTCAAGCTGCTGGCCTATAAGGACGAATACGAGGTGGCGCGCCTTTATACCAACGGCGCCTTTACCCAACGGCTGAACGACCAGTTCGAGGGCAATTTCAAACTGAAATTCCATCTGGCGCCGCCCCTGTTGGCCAAGCGCGACCCCCACACCGGCCACCTGATCAAGCAGGAATTCGGCCCCTGGATGATGTCGGCGTTCGGGTTGCTGGCCCGGCTGCGCTTCCTACGTGGCACCGCTTTCGACATCTTCGGCTATTCCGCCGAACGCAAGCGCGAGCGCCAGTTGATCGCCGACTACGAAGCCAATATCGACGAGGTGCTCGGTCAACTCAACCACGACAACCACGAACTGGCCGTCGCCATCGCCACCACCCCCGAGCACATCCGCGGCTACGGGCACGTCAAGGAAGAGCATCTCGAAAAAGCCAAAGCCGAGGAAGAGGCGCTGCTGCGCGCTTTCCGTAGCCCCGACGCGCCGACCGCCGAAGCAGCGGAGTAGCGTTAGCGGCACTGCTCTGGCACGTCGAAATCTGCGCTATGCGCTATTGCGGCAAATAATTTCGCCACCACCCCGATTGCCGGTGCCGGTTAGATTCCAACGGCACTGCGGTAGATTTCGAGAAGGTGCTCTTGCTCCTGGCGTTCGTTCGGGTCGAGCTTGCGCAGGCGCACGATCTGGCGAATGATCCTGGCGTCGAAGCCTGCCGACTTGGCTTCCGACAGAACCTCTCTGATGTCGGCGTTTAATCCGGCCCGGTCCTCTTCCAACCGCTCGATCCGCTCAATAAAGCTACGCAACCGGTCCGCAGCGATGCCGCCTGTATCGGCCATCGGCACTCTCTCCCCAATTTTCTGATGATCACCGCCGGAACAGCGATGCCGGACACAACGCCCGGCACCGGTTTAGCCTGCTTGCCTGTGGAAAAGCAAAGGTCGCGTGGCCCGGCGATGATAAAATAGTCTCCGCGGACTAGCCGGCCGCTTTGGCGTCGAAGGCGGCCTTTTGCTCGGGCGTCGCTTCGGTCTGGTATTTCGCCTTCCACTCGGCATAGGGCATGCCATAGACAATCTCGCGGGCCGCCTCGTAGTCCAACTCGAGGCCCTTGTCTTCCGCCGCCGCCTTGTACCATTTGGACAGGCAGTTACGGCAGAAGTCGGCCAGGTTCATCAGGTCGATATTCTGCACCTCGGGCTTATCGCGCAGGTGCTGCACCAGGGTACGGAATGCGGCGGCTTCAAGCTCCGTGCGAGTGTTGGCATCGATCTCGGTCATGGTTTCGGCTCTCATTCTGTCGATCGTGGCGGACGGCTGGCGCCATCACGCTGATATTCGGCCACTCGGGAGACTTATAATATGGTCTCTACGCGGTGAAGGCCAACCGCCACGATCGGCTTAATCCGCTTCGCGGTCACTATCCCGATCGCTGTTTCGATCGTTGGTCCGGGGACCATGGCGCCGGCGTTGACCTTCTCCCATCCGGTGTCCGCGGCGGCCCCGATGTCCGCGTTGACCGCGCTCGGGCAACGGCTCGTTGGGATCGAGCAATTTCGCCACTGTGGTGCGCGCCTCGACAACTGCGGCTTCGTCCTCGATTGCTAAATTCGCGACCGCGTTGTCGATTATTTGCGTCAATATTTCCGGGTTCAGCCGAATGTCCCGTTCGGAATCCCCTTGTAAATCGCGCAGTGCCTGCAAGATAGCCCGTACCGCCCGGCGATGATCGCGCCACGGTTCGTCGCGCAAGCGGGCGCGGCGACGACGTTGGCGCTCTGCGGGTGACATGGCTTCGTCGTGTATCGGGCGGCGGCCCATGGATTGCTCCCGATGTGTATTTTGATTTTCCATTATGTCCTCTGTTTAATGTGACTGTCACGTTATATATATCGTGACAGTCACATTAGTCAAGAGGCAAATTCCATCAATATGAACGCTTATTGCACGCCGTTGAGGGTTTCCTCGATCAGCCAGTCAACCACCGCGTGCAGGGCTTCGCGCTCGTCGGCGTCTTGCGCCAAAGCTTCGCGATATACGGCGAGCTGGCGATGGGCGCTGGTGCCGCGGTCGAGGATATCGCGGGCGGCTTCGACTTCGGCCAGACAGCCGCGCGCCTCGGCGTCGGTGCGGACCAAGGCGATGATTTCCTCGAGCAGGTCGGCGTAATCCACCACCTCGCCCCTGCCGAAATCGACTAATCCTTCGGTAAAGCCGTAGCGCTGAGCGCGCCAGCGATTCTCGTTGATCAACATGTTGGAATAAATACGCCAGCGTTGGTTCTCGCGGCGCAGGCGCACCAACATCGACAATAAACTGACAAATAGGGCGGCTATGGTCGCGCTGTCGTCGATACGCGTGCACACATCGGTGATTCGCATTTCCAGGGTCGGGAAGCGCGCGCTCGGCCGTACGTCCCACCAGATTTTGGTTGCGTCCTCGATCAGTCCGGCGTCGACCAGCATATCGAGATGGCGGCAATATTCGCCGTAGCTGTCGAAACGCGCCGGCAGACCGGTACGCGGCAGTTCGTCAAACACGCTGATACGGTAGCTGAGCAATCCGGTGTCGCGGCCTTGCCAGAACGGCGATGACGTGGACAGCACCAGAAGATGCGGCAAGAAGTAACTCGCCTGGTTCATCAAATCGATGCGCAACTCGTCGTCGTCAATACCGACATGAACGTGCATGCCGCATATCAGCAGCCGTTGCGCCACCGTCTGCAGATCGGCCGCCAACGCGTTGTAGCGCGCTTTATCGGTATGGACCTGTTCGTGCCAACGGGCGGTGGGGTGGGTCGACGCCGCGATGATGCGATAGCCATAGCCGGCGGCGGTTTCGGCGACGATCCGACGCAAGGCCGAGAGTTTCTCGCGGATCTCACCGATGTCGGCGCAAACACTGGTGTCGACCTCGATCTGCGGCCGCAGAAACTCCGGCGCAACCGCGCCAACGTCCGCCGGCACCGCCTGCTGGCAATCGCGCAACAAGCCGTCCGGTGGCTCGGCGACCAGCTCGCGCGTTTTCGGGTCGACGAGGAGATACTCCTCTTCGACGCCAACGGTAAAAGCTGGGGCTTTGATGGTCATATCCCGTTATACCGCCTTACGTGGCCGATAGAGCGCCTCGTCCACCAACGTCTCCTCAAGCACGACGGCGAGGCGTTCGGCCCATTCGGCGGCGCCCGGGTGAGTGTCGATCAGATCCTGGCGGATTTCGATCAGCGCATTGGCCAGGCCGTTGCCGTCGCCCTGAGTTTCGAGCGTATGACCGAAGCCCTCGCGCGCCGAATAGGGTTCGTTGTCGCCGACAATCAGATCATTGTCCTCGCGCAGGCGTGCAATCAGCGGTTCCGCCAGGCGCGGGTCGATGTTCCACAACACACCGACGTGCCACGGCCGTTCGATGCCATCGAATACCGGCGTGAAGCTATGGATCGAGACGGCGACCGGCGCCTCACCGGGGCCGCACAAAACGCGCATGCGCTCGATCTGGTCGGCGATCGCCGCATGATAGGGCTCGAAAAATTCATCGACGCGGCTCTGGCGTTGCGTTTCGCTCAAGCCGACATTGCCGGGCACCAGCGTGTGATCGCTTTCAGCGAGGATCAAGCCTGGATGGTCAAGCGCCCGATTGCAATCGATCACCAGGCGCGAATAGCTGGCCAAAACGGCCGGCGCGCCAAGGCGGTCGGACAGGCGATAGGTGACGTCCGCGGCGCCGATATCCCAGCCGATATGCCGCGCGAGTTCGGCATCGCTCAATCCAAGCATCTCCAGGCTGTCGGGAACGCGGTTCGAGCCATGGTCGCACACTAACAAAAGGCGGCCACCCGCACGCTCGTTATAAAGCTCGTAGGGCAATGGTTCGCCGGAGTGCAGCAGGCCCGGGCCAGTGACGTTTTGCGCTGCTGAGTCGTCCATGGCGTCGACTATAGCCGAGCGCGCGCCGGTATCGCTATGGCGCTTGCACCATGAAGCAACCGTCAATAGGCCGTGCTGTTCTTGTCAGATCCAACACGAATCCGGTTGCAACGTCATAATCGGTCGCCAACACCATTCCCGAACGAATCCTTACCCTCCGGTGGTCAATCATGTCATACGAGCCAGAAAAACATACTTTTTGTTAACCAAATCTAGCTAGATTGAGGCTCGGGTTTTTCCACACATCATCAGCTAGTTAGAAGAAATTTTGCGCTTTGACATATCGCTAGGTACATACAATGAAACTCCGATGGCTTATCCTGATAGCATTTGTTGGCGTGACCCTAATACCGGTCGCATTTCTCGGAATTTGGCCCCATTCCAAAGCACTACAGAATGAAGTAGATCGCGTATCCGATCAGCATGTCCTGCTGGCGCGCCATCTCAAACTTGCGATGGAACGCTACCATCGTGATGCCGTCTCCGTCTTCGAGCTATTGGTAAGCAGCGCATTGAGTGGCCAATCGTTGGACGGTGCGGTTCGACTGATGGACAATTTGAACTTCGGACACATATGTGTCGCAAACGTCTCGGACGGACGGACGGTTCATTCCATTGGACCGAATTCGGCTCCCTGCCCCGCCGCTATTCCGCAAAAGCGACTAGCGTTGTTCGTGTCCATTGCCAAGGAAGGCCAGACCGGTCTCACTGGCGTTCTCCCAAATCCCGCGGGCAATCCTACAATTTACCTGCTTCAGCGGCGCGGTGACCTCGTCGCGGTGGGTGCTTTAAACACTAACTACCTCCGCGAACTAGGCAAGGCCGTAGCATTCGGCAAACGCGGGCACGCCGCCATCGTTGACCAAAATGGCCTCGTCATCGCTCATCCCCTAGACGACTGGGTCGAGACCCGGAAAGACATTTCAAAAGTACCGCCCGTGCAACGCATGATGAAAGGCGAGACGGGCATCTCCAAATTCTATTCGCCAGCACTCAAGGATGACATGATCGCCGGGTTCACGACAGTTGCAGGTCCTGGCTGGGGTGTCATGATACCGCAGCCTTTTGCCGAGTTGGAGGCAAAGGCCGACAGCGTTCGATTATTTGCTTTGGCGGTAATCACGGGCGGTTTTCTGGTCGCGGTAGCAGTGGCTTGGTTCTTCACCGGATATCTAATCGGACCCATAGCTGCGATGACACACGCAGCCCGTCGACTCGGCGACGGCGACACATCGGCGCGCGCGGAGTTCGGCGCAAAAATGGCTCCGTTTGAACTGCGTAATCTGTTGAGCCGATTCAACCTGATGGCCAACACAATCGAGCAAAATCAAATCGAGCTCGAAGATCGTGTCGAGAAACGTACAAGTGAGCTGCGGAAACGTGAGCACGAGTTGGAACAGGCCAAAGATGCCGCTGAAAACGCCAGCAAAGCAAAATCCATTTTCCTTTCCAATATGAGTCACGAATTGCGCACGCCGTTGAATGCGATCATCGGTTACAGCGAGATAATGCTGGAAGACGCCGAAAAAGAAGGCTCCGAAGAGCGAACCGATGATTTGCAAAAAGTGTGCCGTTCGGGGCGCCATTTGCTCGGGTTGATCAACGATGTCATGGATATCTCCAAGATCGAAGCCGGAACGATCGAAGTAAACTTAGAACAGGTGGATCTCGCGGCACTACTATTAGACACCGCCGACGCAGTACGCCCGCTCGTCGCCAAGAACCAGAACGTGCTCGAAATTTCCAACACTTCCAAGGTGAGCGAGATTGAGGCGGATGCACAGAAGCTGCGTCAATGCCTACTCAACCTATTGAGCAATGCCTCGAAATTTACAAAGAACGGTGTGATACGGCTCGAGGTGAAAGAAGTGTCACCCGGTTGGGTCAATATCTCCGTGCACGATACCGGTGTCGGCATGAGCGCTGAACAATTGAGCAAGGTTTTCGAACCGTTCACCCAGGGCGACACGTCTATCGCAAAGATATATGGCGGTACGGGGCTCGGGCTTTCCATTACCAAGAAATTTACCGAACTCATGGGCGGCCAATTGGAAGTAGAGAGCAGTCCAGGCAGCGGTAGCCGATTCACAATAAGCGTGCCGATAAACCACGCCGATGCAGAGGGCTCGACCGCCCAAACGGCGTAATACGGTTAGAGCTGAACGCCAACTTTTGACTGAGGCCGTCGCACAAGTCCTTTGAGAGGCTCGCATCGCTCGGCCCAAACCTGTCCAGGCTGTCGGGATCGCGGTTCGAAGCATTGTCGCCCATTAACAATAGGCGGCCACCCGCGCTCTCCCTATGCCAGCATGCTGCGTAGCATCCAGGCGGTTTTCTCATGGATCTGCATACGCTGGGTCAACAGATCGGCGGTTGGTTCGTCGTTCGCCGCGTCGGCCGCTGGAAAAATATCGCGCGCAGTGCGCACCACGATCTCCTGACCCTCGGCCAACTGTTGGATCATCGCCCCCGCGCCCGGCGTGTCCTCCGCTTTCGGCACCGACGACAGCTTCGAATAGGCGGCGTAACTACCCGGCGCGTGAAAGCCGAGCGACCGGATGCGTTCGGCGATCTGGTCGACCGCCAGCGCCAGTTCGTTGTACTGCTGCTCGAACATCAGATGCAGGGTGTTGAACATCGGACCCGTCACGTTCCAGTGGAAATTGTGGGTCTTCAGATACAGCGTGTAGGTATCGGCGAGGAGCCGCGACAACCCTTCGGCTATGGCCTGCCGCTGGCCCTCTGGAATGCCGATATTCACCTCGACACCGGCCGCCTGGGTAATTTCACTCATGATTGTCCCTTAGATTGGAATATTTCTAATATACGGTTGATCGTTATATAAGTAAAAATTTTTCAGTTTCAATAAAAGGCCTCACGGCGGGCGAAAATCGGTCAGCCGCGGCCGCCTGCGAGTTGTTTGGCCGCCGGGCTCACCCGCAGCCGCCACATTGCCAACACGCCGATCAGTGGGCCAGCGGCGAGGAAAACGAAGGCGAAACGCCAGCCGACCATGTCGACGAAGACCGGCACCAGGTGGATGGTCACCAGGGTCAGCAGGAAGCCGGCACTGGTCTGCACCGTTAGCATGGTGCCGACCAGGCGGCGGTCGGAAAGCTCGGCGATGCTGGCGGAAAACTGCGGCGAGTCGGCGACCACGCTGGCGCCCCAGATCAAGCACAACACGATCAATGGGGCCACACTGCCGCCAAACAGAAAGCCGACGCTCAAGGCGCAGAGGCCGCTGACAGTCATAGCGGTAATGGTCACGGTGGTGCGACCGAACCGGTCGGCCAGCACGCCGCCGGCGATGCAACCGATTGCGCCGGCTCCCATGATGGCGAACGTGGAAAACGCAGCCCAACGGGCCGTCGACGCCCCCTCGCCCAAGGTGATCTGAAAGCTGGCGTCGAGAAACACGCCGATCCACGCCCACATGGCGTAGAGCTCCCACATATGACCGAGATAACCGATGTTGGCGAGGCGCAGAGCCGGTTCGGTCCAGGCGCGCAGCATCGCCCGCAATTCGACCGATGGCGCCGGCGCAACGTTGGGTCCAATCGAGGTTATGCGAATGGCCAATCCAGCCACCACTGCCGAGACCGACGCGGCGGCCAAGGTAAACCGCCAGTCGATTCCGCCCAGGGCATTGAACATGTGGGGCGCCGCCGAACCCAGGGTGAGCGCGCCAACCAGCACCCCGATCATCAACCCCATATCGCCCTTGGCCCAGGTCGACGCCAATTTCATGCCGATCGGATAGATGCCGGCCATGCAAACCCCAGTGACGAAACGCAAACCGATCGCCGAGGCCGAAGTGGGATCGATCAACAGGATAAGCGCGTTGGCGCTAGCGGCAACAAAGGCCGACCACATGAAAAAACGCTGCGGGTCGAGCCGGTCGGCCAGTCCCAACACCGCACTAACGATAGTGCCGGCGACGAATCCCGCCTGCACCGAGCTGGTGAACAACGAGGCGATGCCGCGGGATAGGTCGACCTCGGCGCGCAGCGCCGGCACGACGGCCGACGCCGAGAACCACAACGCCATCGCCGCGACCTGGCAAAAAGCAATTAGTGCGAGGGCGCGGCCTCGGCTGGATAACATGACGGCGGACCCGACGCGGTTATTACCGTCCTAGAGCTAGCTGATAGGCGCCCCACATGCCCAATGACATGTGCGTGTGGGCGCGACTTCTATCAGGCGGCCTTGGCTTCCTGACGCTGGGCAACCACCGTATCGGCCTCACGGCCCGAGAGCTCCTGCAAATGATCGAATTCGTAGCGGAAGGTGCCGGTACCTTGGGTCAACGACCGCAGCTCGATGATCAAATCGACCATTTCCGATTGCGGCAGGTTGGCGTTCACCGTGTCCCAGCCGGACCAGCCCTCCGTGGCGTCGAAGCCCAGTATCTGACCGCGTCGCCCGCTGACGATCTGATTGACCTTGCTGGTGTGCTCCGACGGCGCGTCGATCGCGACCTTGTAGACCGGCTCAAGCAGGATCGGGCTGCACTTGGGCATACCCTCGCGCATCGCCGCCTGTGCGGCGGTTTGAAACGCCATGTCGGACGAATCGACAGCGTGATGCTGGCCATCGTACAGACAGACCTCGATATCGACGATCGGAAAACCGAGCGGTCCTTCGTCGAGATACTTGCGCACGCCGGTTTCGACCGACGGGATGTACTGACGTGGCACCGAACCACCGACCACTCGGTTCGTGAACTGGAACCCTTCGCCGCGCGGCCGTGGACTGATTTCGATATGAACGTCGCCAAATTGCCCGTGACCGCCACTCTGCTTTTTGTGACGGGCATGCTGTTGGACCTGCTTACGAATGGTTTCCTTGTAGGGAACGCTGGGCCGGCGGGTCGATACGCCGACGTTATACTTTTCGGCCAATTGCTCGGCGGCGACCGTCAGATGAATTTCGCCCTGGCCATGCAGCACCAACTCGTGGGTGTCGGCATTGTGGTCAAAGAGGTATGACGGGTCTTCCTCCACCAGCTTGGCCAGCGCCGACGACAACTTCACCTCGTCGTCGCGCTTTATGACCTCGATTGCAACCGCGTAGACGGGTGACAACGGGCCATTCCATGGATCGCCGCCTTCACCGCGACCCGACGGGGTTAACACGTCGCCGGTCTTGGCCTCTTCGAGTCGGCCCAGGGCGACGATATCGCCGAGGCCGGCGCTATCGACTTTGGCCTGATCGTTGCCAAACATCCGGAACAAGCCGCCAACCCGTTCGCCACCGAGCTGCATACTGTCGCGCAGCTCGCCCGACCAGACGCGAACGTGGCTCAGTTTTCCCGAGCGCGCTTGGGTAGTCTTGAAAACCTGCGCCACTGGATCGCTGCTGGAATCGAAGCCGCGGCGGGCGGCGGTTGTCGCGGGGCTCGGCGCATCGTGGCGTAACGATTTCCACAACCGGAACACACCGCTTTGAATTTCGCCGGCGCCGATCATCACCGGCACGATATTGTCGGAGGCCAGATTCTCGGTGAGATGCCGATAGATGTCTACTTCCTCGGGAACCACATCTTCGAGCAACTGCTCTAGTAGATCATCGTTGAAATCGGCGAGTAATTCGAGAAGCTCCTGGCGGGCCATGGTTTGCGCATCGGCCAGTTCGGCCGGCACTTCGACCACGGTCGAAAGCTCACCCTCTTTATACTGATATGCGCGCTGGCTGATCAGGTCGACATAACCGGTCGTTTTGTCGCCGTCGCGAATCGGCACATGGCGCAAAACCAACGGTGAAGTCGAGACTTCCTGTAACGCGGTGATGGTTTCTTCGAGCGACGATAAGGGGTTGTCCATTTTGTTGATGAACAGGACGTGGGGAACCGAACGGTCGGTTAGGAATTTCAAAATCGGCGCTACCGCTTTCGCCTTGTTGGCGTCCGGCTCGATCACAACAACTGCAATGTCGGCCGCCATCAGAACGTTTCGGCTTTCCTGCGAGAACTCGATCGAGCCCGGACAGTCGAG
>JAPUHN010000103.1 GCA_027297685.1 Alphaproteobacteria bacterium
GGCGCTCAACGCCGTGATCAAGAGCCTGTCGAACGATCTCGCCGGGCGCGGCGTCACCGCCGTCGCCTTCCACCCGGGTTGGGTGTCGACCGACATGGGCGGCGCGTCGGCGCCGATCGGCCCGGCCGAGAGCGTCGGCGGCATGCGCCGGGTCATCGAACGGCTGACGCCGGCCGACAACGGCCGCTTCCTCGACTACGACGGTTCGGAAATTCCCTGGTAGGGGCGGCGACGCCAAAACATTGTTTCGGCCGTCTCCACGCCGTGGAGACGGCCTGCGCTCAATCGCCGCGCATGCCAATCTTATCGAATCAAGAGTGGCCGAACGGTCGGCGGCCCCCCTCTTGTTGGGATAAGACTGGCGCGGGCTGGCATAATCCAATCATTTCCAATTGATCGAATTATCCCTCAGCGGACGTAGACGTGGACCTCGTTGGTCTGGATCGTGGTGCTGATCGCCGCCGAGAGCGTCATGCGGTCGCCCGGCAGGCCCATCTCCGAGAGTGAGCGGAAGACCTCTTCGGCGTTGCGCTTCGAGAGGTTGCTCTTGACCACGACCTCGGCGGGCGTGCCCGAGTTGGCGGTGTAGGCGACGATGTCGAAGGCGGCCGACGGCCTGCTGCCGAGCACCTGGGAGATGGCCGAATAGAGTGCCTGCTTATAGGGCACGTCGGGACGGTCGAAACGGATCACGACGAGCGGCTGGCGCAACGAGCCTAGCGCGCCGCCCGAAACCGCGCCCTGCGCGACGGTCGCGATACTCGACGAGAATCCGCTGTTGGCGAGCGGCGGGCCGAACAACTGGCCGTTCTTGATGCCGAGCGAGAGCGTCGTCAGATGGCGCCGTTCGTTGTTGGCGTATGACGTCTGGCGCGACACCGTATCGTTGAGCTCGCCGAGCAGCCGGTCGATCAGGACGATCGTGCGGTTGACCTCGTCCTCGACCCGGGCGAGCTGGCGGTGGTCCTCGTCGACCGCGCCCGACAGCCCATAGGCCGCGCGGATCGATTCGAGCAGATAGCCCGACATGGCCGCCTTGGCGGCGACGTCGTTGGCCAGCGTATTGAGCGCCGCGATGTCGGTCAGGATGCGGTCGAGTTCGCTCTGTGCGGTGTTCCACTGGCTGACCAGCACCGGGTTGCCCGGCGTCGTGCCGATCTGCAGGCGCGCGTTGATCGCCGCGACGATGGCGTAGTAGCGCTGCGCGTTTTGCTCGGTAATGGCGCGCAATTGCTGGAAGCGCGCCATGTCGTTGGTCATCGACGCCTTGAGCGTCTCGAGTTCCTGCGCGTGCTGGGCGACCTTGGCGCCGACGAAAGTGCCGGTCGCGCCCATCGGCATGGTCGGCGCCGGCATCGTCGTGGCCATCGGCATGACCGGCGGCGGCGCGGGCGTATAGCTCGGCGGCGGCGTCGGCGAAAACACCGGTGAATCTTGCTCGGCGGCCGACGGTCCGACGACGATCACCTCGTCCGGTTCGTCGCCGGTCAGCGTCGGCCAGAGGTCGTCCATCGACGAGCATCCCGCCAGCATCAGCGCTGCCACGACGACCGCACCACAACTTCTATGACATACCATCCGCACGGCCTGTATTTTTGTTTCGGGTCCCGACATGCTCTCGTTCAAATCCCCAGGTGCCGCGCGCATGTCTAGACGCGGCTCAATATCAAACGAAAGCGCTAGATTCGATCGGGCCCCCAACTGCTCGCCGAGTGTACTCAATGGGTTTGGGGTCTACAAGTCTGTTTTAGCGGCGCGATTTGCAGGCGTTTCGCGGCGGAAAACTGCGGCTATCATGCATGTGCGGGCTTGCTTTGGCGCGCGGAGATGAGTAGGTTCCGCCGACCAATGGCACAGCCATCGCGCCCGTAGCTCAGCTGGATAGAGCACCAGACTACGAATCTGGGGGTCGGGAGTTCGAATCTCTCCGGGCGCGCCAACCTTCCGGCTCATCGTGCAGCGCGACGAATTCGGCGACCGCCGGTCAATATTTTCGATGTCCGAAGGATCGCGCGATCGTTCCTCCGCCATGGCGGAGAAACGCTGGTCCCGCCCGTCGCAAACGTCAATCAGATTGCATACCCTGTGGAGACCTTCGCGGACGCGTGTCATAATCGGCCGCGCGGTGTGGCGTGTTAGGGCATATGCGTGGAGAGCAGGAGCCGAAGATGGCACGGATCGCTCGATTCAAACTCGGGGCCTACACGCGCCGAATTTTAAAGACTGGCGTTCTTCTAGTCTTGGCCTTGGCGCTGGGCAGTGCCTTGGCACTGGGCGGTCTCGATACGGCCACCGTCCCTATGGCCATGAAGCGGGACGATACGGCGGCCAAGACCTTTACGCCCGCTCCCGGCCGAGCGAACATCTATGTTTACCGGGAAATGGACGGGGTCTTCGAACAAATGTTCCCGCTCATGGTCGATGGCCAGTTCGTCGGCGGACTTGCCGCCAAGACGTATCACGTCATCGAAGCGGCACCCGGGTTACACGTTATCACGGTCCTCGCCCCATCAAGTCAGCGCAATACCCAATTGATCGTCGAGGCCGGCAAAAACTATTTTGTTTCCCTGATTGGGGAGGAGCTAGGCTCATACTGGTCACGCGTCGATGTTTGGCAAGTAACCGACGAAGAAGGCACTGCTGGCGTTTTGGAGGCCAAGCGTGCGGAGGGGATGCCGGCGCCGTTCTTCGCGCCGGTCGACAGCGGGCCGGCCCCTGAGATTCTTACGCAATTGGGCGAAATATTGACTGATCCCAACATCAAGACCGTCATAAAACGGTACTACAATAGCCAAAAAGTATGGAGAAAGCTCCGAATTGGTAAGTTGAAGCAAGGCCGTACAACGATGAGATCAATATCGGATTTGCGCTTCGCTGGAATAAGCCGAGATTATTTGAAAATACAAGTTAAGTACGAATGGTATTTTGGCGGCCCATCCAATATCGATTACCCTGGTTATATCGTGATTACAATGAAGAAAACGGGCAAGGATTACGAGATATTGGGTTACGATCTGGGGGTGTGGAAATACTAGCGGACACGCCGCGATCGCCAAGTGTGCCCGCCACTATCTCTCACCTCACAACACGTCAAACGATACGTCGCCGCCGCCGACCAGTTCGCAAAGGCCGTCGTCGGTCAACGCGTAGGTGCCGCCCTGGACGATGCCGATGCCCTCGTCGGGCAGCTCGATACAGGCGTGCAGCACGAACACCATGCCGGGCTCGAGCCGGCGGACGAAGCCGCGGCTGATCTGCAGCGATTCGAGCCAGATCGGCGGGTAGGCGACGCCGATGCCGTAGCCGAAGCGCATCTGCGCGACCTCGACCAGCCCGGCGGCGGCGAGCGGTTCGAGCGAGGCCTTCTCGACCGCGTCCACCGGCACGCCCGGTTCGATCGCCGCGATGCCGGCGGCCAGTGAGGCGCGAGCGATGTCGTAGACCTGGCGGGCGCGCAGGCCCGGCTCGCCGGCCGCCATGGTGTGCACCGCGACGGCGT
>JAPUHN010000104.1 GCA_027297685.1 Alphaproteobacteria bacterium
ATGGCCGGCATGATCGCCTTCGGTATTTCGCTTGACCAATTGTTCACCTATGTATCCGGCCAGATCGTCGCCCAGACGCCGGTCGATCCCGCCAAATGCGTCGAAGTTGGCTCCAATTGTCCAAAATAGATCCCGCGAACCGGCTCGACACGCCCCAACCGGCTGGCGCATCTTCGTAGTGACAGACTATGACCATCCATTATTTTGGTTGCGCCCACCAGCTCGTCAACGGCAATCGCACGGGCGTGGCTACCCGTGTATAGCGTTACCGAAAACTGCGCGGCGCGGAGCCGTCGTTAGTACACAAAGCAGCGGGAGAGCGGCCCGCGATAGCCAATAGAATTGCTTCGATCTACCCGGATACTTCTCTAGTTCGCCAGCGTGCTCTGCAACACCTGGGCCAGATCTGCCCGGCGGAATGGCTTCTTGAGCAACACTTCGTCGAATTGTATATTTTCATCATTCGCCACGCTATCGGCGGCGTAGCCAGACATAAAAACGACCCTGATCAGGGGGTAGAGGGATTTCGCCTTGGCGGCAAATTCCGGACCACTGACACCGCCCGGCAACACCACATCGGTTAACAGCAGGTCGACATGGTCCGCCGCGTCGAGAACCTGCATCGCAGCATTCGAGTCGGGCGCCTCGAGGACTTGGTAACCCAGCCCCTCCAGGAATTTTACCGTTAGGTCGCGCACGTCGGGTTCGTCTTCGAGGACCAGGATGACCTGGGCTTGACCCCGCCGCAATTCGACATCTTCTTCCGGAGCATTCGCCGCCGCACCACCATAGGCACGGGGCAAATATATAGTCACCTCGGTACCGGCGCCTTCGCCGCTTTCAATAGTGGCGGCGCCGCCCGACTGGTGGGCGAACCCATAGACCATTGACAGGCCGAGGCCACTTCCCTCGCCGATATCCTTGGTTGTGTAGAACGGTTCGAATGCGTGATCCAATACATAATCTGTCATGCCCGTACCCGTGTCGCGCACAATAATCTGCACGTAATCGCCGCCCGAAACGTAAGTGGCGCCTACGTCGCCCGGGCGCAGGGTCACATTGTTACAGTGGATTTCCAGTATGCCGCCGCCGGGCATTGCGTCGCGGGCATTGATCGCAAGGTTCAACAACGAGTTTTCCAATTGGCCGGGATCGGCAGCGGCCGGCCAGAGGTCCGGCGACAGTTGGGTCACGATCTTGATGGGCGCACCTAGCGTGCGCCGTAGTAGGTCGTTGAGGCCGACGATCAGGTCCGACAGATCGACCGCTTGCGGTCGCAGCGATTGTTGCCGGGAAAACGCCAACAAACGCTGGGTCAACTCGGCGCCCCGGGCCGCTGCGCGATCGATTGTCGCCAATACGGGATTCTCACCAATATCGTCCTGCAAAACCTCGGCGTTACCGCGAATTACCGCCAGAAGATTGTTAAAGTCGTGCGCCACACCGCCGGTCAGCTGGCCGATCGCCTCCATCTTCTGCGCTTGGCGCAATCGCTCCTCGGTCTGCTTTACCTCAGTGAGGTCGAGTACAATGCCGTTCCACAGCACCGATCCGTCATCGAGCGCGCGCGGGATCGACGAGCCGCGGAACCAACCGACATCGCCAGAGGCGCGCATCATCCGTCCCTCCCAGTTCCAGGGTTCGAGTTTGCGGTGGCTCTCGGCTATCGAGAGGTCGAGGCTGTCCCGGTCGTCGGAGTGAACGATGTCGAGCCAGACATCGGCGTCATCCACAACGTCCGTACTGCTAATACCCAGCATTGTTTTGATAGTCTCACTGACGTAGGGAAACGACTGCTTCCCTGCGGCGTCAATCTTGAATTGATAGACAACTCCCGGAACGTTCGAGGTGATATCGCGGAACCGTTCGTCGCCCTCACGCAAGGTCTTTTCGACGCGACCGCGGTCGTCGACTTCCTGTTGCAGTCTTTCGTTGGCGCGTAAAATCTCACCCGTACGATCATCGACCCGGCGTTCGAGCGTCTGGTTAAGCTGATTGAGACGTCGCCGTTCGAGCCACAACACGCCGGCTACTGCAAAGCCGGTAATCAGCATGCCGGGCAGAAACAAGCTGGCGAGGAACCCAGCCCGCAATTGCGAGTCGTGCAGGCTGGCTGCGTATTTCGCGTTAGAGCTGCCAGCTTCGAGCGTCACCGCATGCAGCTGCGGGACGATAGCTCGCAGTTTTGCCGCCAGCTCGTTGGCAGTCGCCACATCGCCCGGCGCCAGCGCCAGCACCTGGGGCTCGATCGCTTCGAGGGTTCGGCCCAAGTCCGCCATAGTCGCTGCGGCGCCGTCGAGCGCCATGTAGTACCGGCCGGTAGCGCCAGAAGTGTTGGTTTCGCGCCGGCTCCAAAGTACATCGAAGCGGTCGATTATTTCCTGGGGGTCAATGTCCGACGCCGGATCGCCGAATCTTTCCAGCCGGTCGATCAGGGTCAGCAGCTCATAGTCGGCTTGCGCCGCCACGCCGGTGGGGTTGTCGCGGAAACTCGCCTGCATGCGCGTTGCCTCCGACACAAGGTTGGTCGTCAGTGTGATGCCGGCCACCGCCATCGTCAGGGCGGCGACGATCAGCACCGCGTAGAGATAACGCAACCGCCTGTTCATACGCCGACGCTCCTGCGAGCCTGGTCACGATGGCACCGCACCCTAGCGCACGACTCCATCAGCGCTAGGCGCGGTGGTACCCCGCGTAGGGCGAGCTTCATTTCACGGTCAACCGTTTGAGCTGCCAGATCGACCGCCCGTGGTGCACCTCGTCGCGCAACTTCGGCACATCGTCCCAGGGATAAATGATCCACAGCGGTCCCTTGTCGCGAATGCGCATCGTCTTACCGTTCGCCCGGTAGGCCATGATAACGTCGTAATCTTGGAAATCGGAGATCGGAATATCGACGCCGTAGTCGTTGATCGCGATCGCGTGGACCGAAGTGCCTTGCGCGCCGACCGCGGTCAGCAGATCGCGCACGCGCGCGCCTTCAAAGCGTATCGGGCCGTCGGTCCAAAGTGTCTCGGTGACGATCTCGGTAACGCCGAGCGCCTCGATCATGGCGCGGTCGAAAGTTGCCGTACCGTCGCTGGCGTTGGTGACAGTGATCTTGCCATCGACGGTGAGAATGACGGGCCCGCCCGGCGCCTCCAGCGCGTGTGCTGGCGCGACCGTCCATATTAACGCCAGAGCCAAGAACGACGACGCGAGCCACCCGCGCCAATCCCGATGCCATGTCGGCGCCTGGCCGGCAGATTTCTCATTGCTCCTGGTAGATCTCATCTATTTGCCCCCTTTTTGCCTGTTTTCCCCGCTGAACCGAGCAATTCGGCAGCAACCGACAGGATTAACCATATGCCAATTAGTGTTAACGAAGGTTTAATTTTCGTTAAGGGGGTGCTCTGGTCAGATCATCCGTACGCAGGGAACCCGTGACATGCCTACCGGCGAATAGCGTCGACTGGACTTGCCGCAGGCAGAAAGTGCGAGGTGATAAGGCGGGTTAGAAAGGCCCCTAACCTTCTTCGATCTCTTCGCCGAACACCGCATAGCGCCATGGCTGGTTGTAGTCGCGCGAATCGAACGGCCAGCAGGTCACCAGGGTTACAACCAAGCGATCGGGCGTGTTGACCAGTTGCGCGGTGCGCGCGTCGACCACCTCTCCGCCGCTCACCCGGTAGCGCGCCCAAGTGCCATCGGGGCGTTGCACGCGGAAGGTGTCGCCGGTGCGGAGTTCACCGATGAAGTTGAAATGGGTGTCGCGGTGGCCGGTGATAACGCTATTGCCGCGCTCGCCCGGCAGGGCGGTACCGGTCAGATGCCCGGGGCCGAAGGCCAGACTTCGGCCGCTCGCCCCGGCCAGCACGATCTGGTCGACTTCGAGGCGCGGCACCTGTAGCCGCGCCACCGGCGTGGTGTCGGCCCACGGCCACGGTTTGGCCGCGCCCTCTTCCGCCCCATTGAGCCGGGCCTGCCACGAGCGCTCGAGCAGCACCTGGGCGAGGACCGCTTTGGCATGGATCCACCCCGCCCCGGCAAACGGCACCGCCGAGATCGCGATCAACAGGGCAGCGAGAGCCAGCACAGCGCGCTTGCGGATAGCCGCCCATTTCCGCGCAGCCGGCGCGGCGACCGCAACGACTCGGCTCATTGGGCTATTCCCCGCACGCGCATCCCCCGTAGGTTCACGCTGGCGCCGATCGCCCGTGGCAGTCCGTAAACGAGGGCGATCAACAGCAAGCCGACGGCCAGAAGAAGAGCGCCGAGCAGCGCCATCAGCCCGGCCGGAGTTGCCGTCTGGGGCAGGCCAACCGTCTGGCGGAACGACGCGTCCTGCAGCAGATTAGCCGGTACCGGGCGCATGCCGCCGGGGCCGAACGCATCGGCTCCGAACACCTTCTCGAAGCTCATACCGGCCGGCAAATTGCGGTCAATCTCGCTGGTTTCCAACGGTTCTTCAAGCGGCCGGGCAATTTCGCTGTTATCGACGGCAACCAGGCTAGTGAACTCGGTTACCAGCTGGTAGGCCAACGCGGTCTTGACCACACGGCCGCGCATATTGGCGAAATCGGGTTCACGCAACGGATATCCGGCGCGTTGATCGGCCACTTTGGCACGACCCCACACGGCAGCGACCCCGGCAACCGACTTGACGTTCGCCAATGGCACCAGGCGCGACCATTCCTCGTTGTTGAGCCGTCCGGAAATACGCAATGCGCCCGACAAAGCCTCGCCGGTTTGGCCGGGCAGGCGCACCGAAAAACTGATCGGATCGCCAATATAAAGATCGGGAATGACCGCCGGAAACACTTCCGGCGCCGCTGGCGCTTGCAAATGCCAGTCGAGGCGGATGTCGGTCAGCGCCGGGCGTTCCAACTTGCGGTGCAGGGCCCCCATCTTGGCCACCACCTCGCCGGGCTTGTCTATATAGGTGAACGTGCCGCGCCCGGCCTCGGCTGCCCGGCGCATGAAAAAGCTGTTCGGCGCCGACCCTAAACCGACGGTGAACAGACGGGTCGACCCCAGGCGGGTCTCGATCAGCTCGGTCAACGCGTGCTCGTTGCTCACCGAACCGTCGGTCAGGAACACTACCTGGCGCAACCGTCCTTCCGGCGCCTGGTTGGCGAACGCCGCCGTCAGCGCGCCATGCATTTCAGTACCCCCGCCCGACGTCAGCGAACGCAGTGTGTTGAGGCCATTTTGCACGTTCGCTCGCGTCGCCGGCTGAACATGGCTGAACAGGCGCCGCGTTTCGTTGTCGAATACAATAAGATTGAAGCGATCGCGGGTGGTCAGCCGTTCCAGCGCCAGCCGCGCGGCTTCCCGGGCCCGCGCGATCGCCGGCCCGTGCATCGAGCCCGACTTGTCGAGCACCAGCACCAGATCTCGCGGCACGGTGCGCTCGGGCCAGGCGTCGGAGGCGGGCGGCAGCAGGCTGACCAGCAAGTGCGCCGCGCCGTTGCGGGATTCGCTGAACAACCCAATCTGCGGCTGCGCGCCGGCCACTGGAACCCAGTTGAGGACGAAATCCCGATCGGCCGGGATTTCACCATTGGCCAGGGTCACATGGACGCCACCGGCCTCGTCGCGCAGAACGTCGATTTGGTGGTTGGGCGCGGAAATGTCGGCCAACGGCACACCGGCGTTGATATGGACCTGCAGCGAGATTGGGTTGATCTTACCCAGCGCCGGGTTGCGTACCGGACCGAACAGGTCGCGGCCACGCTCACGCACGGCAGCCGGGCGTTGGGTCTCGCCGTCTCCCTGGTGGCTGACCGGCGCGGAACCGGCGTCGAAATTTATGTTCTGCAGGCCACGGTCACGATCGAGCGGCAACAGCGGAGGTCGAGGTGCCGCGGGCGGCACCGCCACCAAGGGCAAGTCCGCTGCCGGGGAGTAACGCGGATTGACGACCAACGGAAAGCGGTAGCTGTAGGTGCCGTCGGCGAACAGCGCGGTGTCTTGATACTCGATCTCGATGCTTATCCGCTCGCCGGGGCCGATGTTGGCGACAGTGGTAGAGAACACGTTGGGCCGCTTACTGGTCAGCAGCGAGGCGCGTTTTCCCGCCGCGGCGGCCTTTTCGTAAACCTTCTGGGCTTCCTCTTTTTCGAGAATCCGCCCCCGCACCTCGCGCTCGCCGATCCGCATGGTCAAGCGATCGACCGCAGAACGCTCGGGCAGCGGAAAGACATAGATACCCTCGGGCCAGACCTTCGACGGATTGCGGAAGTGCTGCACCACCGTGACCCGCGCGACCTCTCCAGTCACCTGGATAGTTACGTCAGACGCCAGCGTAGCAGCAGCGAATAGGGTGTCGGTCTGGTCGCTTCTGAAGAACAGACCGGCGACCGGCGGCAACTCGACGGGTGCCGGTAGCGCGGCAGATTGCGTGAGGGTTTGTGTAATCGCTTGGGCGTGCGCCGGCGCGGCGGTAAGCGCCAGTGCGATGAGAACCACGGCGTTTAACAGTACCGCGCCCAGCAGTACGGCGCACTTGGCGAGCAAAACGCGCCGGTGCAGACCGCGCGTTCGGAGGGATGAAAGGATCATCAGCGTCTTCCCGTTTTTGTTGTTGTCGTTGGTCAGCGTGGCCGCTGTCGGCCGGCCCGCGAACGCACAACGATCCCGCGATGCGGCAAGAGCGCGCCGACAATGCGGCAATGCGAAGAAACAGTGTGGCGATTTGACGGTGGCGACGCTGATTTCTTGCGCGTCGAAGCCAAATTCTAACCCTCAACGAAGTGTTAACCCGACTTTTGGTAGGCTGGTGGTCAAGCGTAAAGGCAAGGAAGGAATCCAGCCCGATGAAATGGCAAACCACATTCTATTTCGTGTTGTTGAGTTCGGTGCTGGCAGCGGGGCAATTGGCACCAGCAGCAGCCGAGCCGGCCGGGGACGAATACCGATTGCCGCACGCAGCGGTCGATACTCAGATCGCCAA
>JAPUHN010000105.1 GCA_027297685.1 Alphaproteobacteria bacterium
CTGGCCGAGATTCAGGGGGGCTCGCCCTTGGTCCTGCACGCCATCGGTCTCGCACTCGTGGTCGGGTGGGCCGCCCATGCCTTCGGGGTCAGCCAGGCCGCGGAGGACTATCGCTGGCGCACACTCGGCATGACGCTGACTTTCTTTGCCATCATTGGTGGCGGCATCGCCAACCTGACTGGCTAGACGTCGTGAGAACTTCCTTCAGCTACCACTGCCGAACGTCCGTTACTGGATGGAGACCGTAACCTAGGGTGTCGCAGTTCATAGCGAAAGACGACACCCTACCAGGCCAGAAGGGGTCCAAGAAAAGCTAAAAACCGCCAATCTGGCACTCGCCCATACGATGATGTTGTCGTCATATGTCGAGAAATGCGGCAATCTGTCGTGAAGGCCGCAATGTCCGCTTAGGGTCAGGAACGGACATATTGGCGTACCCGAATAATGTCCGCTTTCGGGGGCAAAGCGCACATACTCGACTTAAAAGTGGACATCGGAGGTAGTACATTCTCACCACCCGTCCCACCTCGACCGACTTCGGCGCGTTGTTCGATGCGAACTGGCCGACTGCCCTTGCTAAACAGGCGGCACCATTTATTCGATCAACCTATTTTCGCTGATCAGGTTCCCGAGCTGACGTTCTACCATTGAACAACGCCCGCACCGCGACCTCTGGCGGACCCGCAATGCTACAGCGCTGAGCAGGCAATCGACGACATGCCGCACGGTTAACCATACTCAGACAATACCGTGACTGGACAATGCGGTTCCGATATAGCCATAAGGTTGCGGTGGGACGGTCCTTGGTGTGAATCATCTGCAAAATGGGCGTCTGTGTGGGAGCTTGGAGGCATGTATATCTCGACCAGTAAAGACATCACGGTTACCGTGGCGCCGATATTTCTCGAAGATCAATCGGACCCCGACGACGACCATTTTGTCTGGGCCTATCAGGTTCGCATCGAAAACAACGGAACGGAAACGGTGCAATTGCGCGCGCGGTATTGGCATATCACCGATGCTAACGGCTTGGTCCAGGAAGTGCGCGGGACCGGCGTGGTCGGCGAACAGCCTGTTCTTGAACCGGGCGAGACGTTCGAATACACCAGCGGCACCCCGCTCGCGACGCCGTCCGGAATCATGGTCGGGGCGTATCAAATGCAGACCGATGACGGTGACCGATTCGATGTGGCGATCCCGGCGTTCTCGCTCGACAGCCCCCATCAGGTGGTAAATCTGAACTAGCGCGGCGTCTTGCCCTGGGCGGGATGGCGATTATGTAAACTGGGTCTCCCCCGCCTTTAATTGGGCGTTGTTCTGTAAACCGGATACCTAGACTCCCGATGGACGATATACCCACCAAGCCCAGTAATATTGCCGTGCACCCCACGGTCGCCGAACAGGCCGGCGACCACCTCTCGCGCCCGTCACGGGCCGATGCCGAAGATGCGGTACGGACACTTCTGCGCTGGGCCGGCGACGACCCTGGGCGGGAGGGGTTGAGCGATACGCCGAAGCGCGTTGCGCGCGCCTACGAAGAATTCTTTGCCGGCTATGGCCAGGACCCCGTGGCCTACTTACAGCGCACCTTCCAAGAGGTGGACGGCTACGATGAAATGGTGGTGTTGCGCGATATCCGCTTGGAATCGTTCTGCGAGCACCATCTGGCGCCGATCATCGGCAAAATTCATATCGGCTACCTGCCCGATCACCGCGTCGTCGGTATCAGCAAACTGGCGCGCGTCGCCGAGACCTACGCCAGGCGGCTGCAGATTCAGGAAAAACTCACGGCGCAGATTGCCAATTGCATCGAAGAAGTTTTACAGCCGAAAGGTGTAGCGGTGGTCATTGAAGCCGAGCATCAATGCATGACCACCCGCGGTATCCACAAACCGGGCGTCTCAATGGTGACGAGCCGAATGCTCGGCGCGTTTCGGGAGAACCCCGACACGCGGCGCGAATTTCTCTCGCTGATTGCCCAACCAAGCGTAACGGCCGGTTAGAGCAGTATCTGGACACCGGTCGCGAAACCCCCGATCATCGCCCCGTTTGAGCCCGACCGCCGCAAGCTCGTGGCGGCCGGCAAATCGACATAGATATCAACCGCGTGATCGATCTTCGTCCTATCCTGTTCATCCTCGGCCTGCTGCTGACGACATTGGCCCTCGCCATGTCGCTACCGGCCTTGGTCGATGCCGCTACCGGGCACGCCGACTGGCAGGTGTTTCTGGCGTCCGCCGGCCTGACCCTATTCGTCGGCGTATCGCTGATACTGACGATGCGCGGTGGCAATATGGAAATCGGCATACGCGAGGCTTTCGTACTGACTGTCGGAAGCTGGCTCGGGGTCACCCTATTTGCCTCGCTGCCGTTCGTATTCGCCGAGTTAAATCTCAGTTTTGCCGACGCTTTCTTCGAGGCCATGTCGGGTATTACCACCACCGGGGCTACGGTCATCGTCAACCTGGACAACGCACCGCCCGGCATTTTGTTGTGGCGCGCCCTGCTGCAGTGGCTTGGCGGAATTGGCATCATCGTCACCGCGGTCGCCATGCTTCCCATGCTGAAAGTCGGCGGCATGCAGCTATTCCGCATGGAGAGCTCGGACACGACGGAAAAAGTGTTGCCGCGTGCGGCGCAGATTTCGACGGCGATCGGCGCGATTTATTTTATTTTGACGTCGATTTGCGCGGTCGCCTATTGGGCGGCCGGAATGCCCGGGTTCGACGCCATTGCCCACGCCATGACGACGATCGCCACCGGCGGCTTTTCGACGTCGGATGACAGTCTTGCTGCATTTGCCACGCCCGGCATCGAATGGATCGCCGTGGTGTTCATGATCCTTGGCTCGCTGCCGTTTGTCCTCTACTTGCAGGTGGTGCGCGGTCGGCCGATGTCGCTGTTTCGCGACTCCCAGGTCCGCTGGTTTCTCGCCTTGGCGCTGGCTCTGATCATCATCGTCATATTGATTTTGTCGATCTCGCAGGGCGTGTCCTCTAGCCAATCGCTCCGACTGGCGGCGTTCAACACAATATCGATTCTGACCGGAACCGGTTACAGCACCGCGGCGTTCGATAATTGGGGACCGCTGGCGCTGACGATCTTTTTTCTCATCATGTTCATCGGCGGCTGCGCCGGATCGACCACCTGCGGCATCAAAATATTTCGCTTTCAGATTCTGTACGAAACCGCGACAACGCAGATTCGCCGCCTGGTGCAACCGCACGGCGTCTTCATTCCGTATTACAACCGCAGCCCGATCACCGATGAAGTCGCGATGTCGGTGATGAGTTTCTTTTTCTTTTACGTTCTCGTGTACGTCGTCCTGGCGCTCGGACTTAGCCTGCTCGGCCTCGACTTTCTAACCGCCCTGTCCGGCGCTGCGACCGCAATCTCTAACGTCGGCCCCGGTCTCGGCCCGGTGATCGGACCTAATGGCACATTCACTTCGCTGCCGGACTCAGCAAAATGGCTATTATCGGCCGGTATGCTGTTGGGCCGCCTCGAGCTATTCACAATTCTGGTATTGTTCGCACCGGCTTTTTGGAAACCCTGAGTACGATGTCCGAACCGCACCGCACGGCTGAAGAAATCCTCGTCGACCTGGTCGCCTTCAATACGGTGTCGGCGTTGTCGAACCTCGAACTGATCGAATACGTCGAGACTTATTTGGTCGGCTTCGGTGTCGGCAGTGTTCGCATCGCCAGCGACGACGGCACCAAATCGAACCTCTACGCGACCATCGGCCCCGCGGATCGCGCCGGTGTCGTGCTGTCGGGCCATACCGACGTTGTGCCGGTCGCCAACCAGCCATGGGATACCGATCCGTTCGAGCTTACCCGGCGGGTGGTAGACGGCGAGTTGCGGCTGTACGGCCGCGGGTCGGCAGATATGAAGGGCTTTGCCGCCGCGGTGCTGGCGATGGTGCCGGAATTCATCGAGGCCGAACTGCAAACGCCGATCCACATTGCTTTTTCTTACGACGAAGAGATCGGTTGCCTTGGCGTTGGACGCATGATCGACAAAATGTGCGGCGATCTGGTGCAACCGCAATTGGTCATCATCGGCGAGCCAACCAGTATGCAGATCGTCACGGCGCATAAGGGCATTCAGGGGTTTCGCACCGAAATTACGGGGGTCGCCGCCCATTCCAGCGCGCCTCATCTTGGCGTCAACGCAATTGCCTACGCCGCCGAGATAATTCAGTTTTTGTTCGCTCTTGCGGCAGAAAAGCAGGCGCAAGGCGACCCGGATAACGGCTTTCATCCGCCTTGGACAACGTTCAATGTCGGCCAAATTCAGGGCGGCGAAGCGTTGAACATCATTCCCGAACATTGTGCCTTTAGTTGGGAGTTTCGGCCCGTGCCGGATGAGGATAGCGCGGCAATCAAGGCGCGCTTCGATTCGTTCGTCGCCGAACAGATCGAACCGCGTCTGCGCGCGGAAAACCCGTCGGCGACAATCGAAACGCGGCCGCTCGCCGCCGTGCCGCCGCTCCGCCGCGACGAAAATTCACCGGCGGAGCGTCTGACGCGCCACCTGACCGGCGCCAACACGACCCATACGGCGGCCTATGTTGCCGAGGCCAGTCAGTTTCAGGCAAATGGCATTCCGGCGGTATTATGCGGCCCCGGTAATATCGACCAAGCGCACCAGGCAAACGAATGGATCGCGCTCGATCAACTCAACCAGTGCACCGATTTTCTGCACCGTCTGCTCGATTGGGCGAAAACCGGGGGGCCGGTGCCTTAGAGATTGGAGGTCCTACGGATATACGCGCTGAGAAACTGGGGGATCGCCCGCTCCAACTCGGCATTCAGATTATCGATCAGCGTTTCGGTTATTGAGAACCAGATTTTCTCGCGGGCATTCAACGTAATGTCTTCCGGCACCGATCTGGAGCGCCGTGCGCTCGCCTCGGCGACGCCGATCTGGCGCCCCGCGTCATCGAAAATCTCAAGTCGAACCGCCAACACCGCATCGTAGCGTTCCGATTGGTCGACCGTTAGCGCGCCGCGCAGACCCGTCTGGCGCCTCAAGGCCGTTTCCGTGACCGAGCCGTCGATGATGGTAAACACCGCGCGCCGGTTCAACGATCCAGCCGCTCTCAGCCGGTCGCCCGCCCATTGGCGCGCCGCCGCCGCCGGCGCAACTGGCATCAAATGCTCGACGTTCGGCGGCCTTAGAGTCGGCCTATATGCGTCGACGATTTCGATCCGGGAGACGTCGAGGATGAAGACACCGCGGTGGGCATAGGTTAACTGCGGAAACTTCGTCGGTGGCGGCGCGTTTGTGCACGCGGCCAACAACAACGCCGCGGCCACAATCCAATCTCGACGTACAAAAATCGCCATCGATACCCTCCATTCATCCAATTCGCGGAGTTCCGCAATGATGGTGCCGATTCAAAACGCCGAATGCGGCAAATCCATGATGCGCTAACGGGGTTCCAGTGTCTGCGGGTCGAACAGGTAGAGCGCGTTGCAGAATTCGCACGTCACCTCGATGGCGCCATCGATGGAAAGATCCAACAGCTCCTCCTGGGGCAACTGTTGGAGCACATTTAAAATGCGCGCTTCGGAACACCGGCAACCGCGGGTCAACGGGCGCGGCGGCGTCACCCGCAACCCTTCTTCGTGAAACAGACGATACAGGTAACGCCGGGGCGCAAGCTCGGGGTCGAGCATTTCAGCGTCGGTACCTGTCGCCATCAGCATCATGGTCCGCCGCCAGGGATCGTCGCCTTCGTCGGAGGGCAGTAACTCCAGTGCCTGGTCGGCGACCCGTTGCAACATGATGCCGGCCGCACGCCAGGCACCGGCGTCGCCTTCGCGGCCAGCTGACACCATGACCGCCGCATCCATCTGCTGCGATTGCCGAAAATAGTGCTGGGCGAACTCGGCCAGGGTGTCGCCGACCAATTCCACCAATCCCTGATAACGTTCGGTATGGTCTCCCTGATCGACGGTGAGGGCCAGGTACCCTTTGCCCAGAAGTGCGCGGGCGCTCGCCGATTCCAATGCTTCCAACTTTTCGGCGTCGAACTTGGCGTAACTGCGCAGTGTATATGTCGCGCCTTCATCGGCCGTGGTGATATCGACGACCACCAGCGACACCGGTCCATCGCCTTGCATCTGCAAGGTAAAAACGCCGTTGAATTTGAGCGCGCCGGCTAAGGTTGCCCCGAGCGCCAAGGATTGCCCGACCAACAGAGCGACAGGTTCGGGGTAGTCGTGCCGGTTGAGGACATCGTCGGCCAGCGGGCCAAGCCGCGTCAGGCGGCCGGTCAACGCCGGGCCGTGGGCACGCCCTGCTTGCAGGTTGAAGGGTTGGATTAAATCATCGACAAGGGTCGAGTCATCGCCAACGGCAACGTCACCGCCGTCAGGCATCTATGCCGCCTTCCCCGAGGCACCACATAAGAATGCTTTTTTGCGCCGGAAGCCGGTTGCCGGCTTCCCTCCACACCACTGATTGCGGGCCGTCAATGACCTCGCTGTCAACCTCGTCGCCGCGATGCGCCGGTAGGCAATGCATAAAAATGGCGTCGTCTTTGGCGCGCGCCATGAGCGCCGTGTCGATGCGGTAGGGCTCCAGCAGGCTGCGCCGCTCCTCGATCTGATCGTCACCCATCGAAAACCAAGTATCGGTCACCACACAATCGGCGCCGTCGACCGCAGCGTTTGGATCATCGCTAACGGTGACCCGACCGCCATTGCTGTGCGCCCAGTCGAGCAACGCCGGCGCGAGCTGCAACGACACCGGGCTGGCGAGGCGCAACTCGAACTCGAACTTGACCGCGGCGTGAACCCACGAGGCTGCCACATTATTGCTGTCGCCGCTCCACGCCACCGCCTTGCCGGCGATCGGCCCTTTATGCTCCTCGAACGTCATCACATCGGCCATTATCTGGCACGGGTGCGAGGCGTTGGTCAGACCGTTGATTACCGGAACGCTGGCAGCGTCGGCCATCTCAAGCAGATTTTCCGGCGCCGAGGTGCGCAGCATTATGACATCGACATATTGCGACAGGACCCGCGCGGTGTCGGCGACGGTCTCACCCCGGCCCAACTGGGAACCGCTTTGATCGAGCACAACCGCGTGACCGCCAAGCTGCTGAATGGCGACCTCGAAAGAAATTCGGGTGCGGGTGCTGGGCTTTTCGAAGACCAGCGCCAGCGTACGGCCCGGCAACAGCGCGCGATCGCTGGCGTTCGACTTCAACGTCACCGCAACATCGAGAATGCCACGCAACGTGGCCGAGTCGAGGCGATCCAAATCGAGAAAATGACGAAGCTCAGCCATCGCCGTTCGATTTTAAGGCAGCACAGGCACTATCCAGCGCGGCGAGCACCACCTCTACCTCCGGTTCGCGGATAATCAGGGGCGGCAGCAGCCGCAACACGTTCTCGCCGGCAACGACCGTCAACAGTCCGTGCTCGCGCGCCCGGTTGCCCAGGTCGCCATTGGTGTGCGGCGCACGCACAACCAGGCCCAGCATCAAGCCGCTGCCGCGCACCGATTCGATGATTTCGGGATAGCGCTCGGTCAACGCGACCAGGCCGTCGCCAAGCAAGGCGCCGATTCGCTCGACATCGGCCAGGAAGCCGTCTTCCAAAAGAATGTCGAGCGTCGCGTTTGCCACCGCCATCGCCAGCGGGTTGCCGCCAAACGTGCTGCCGTGGGTGCCCGGTGACATCGCTGCAGCGACTCGCTCGGTCGCCAATACGGCGCCGCACGGAAAGCCGCCGGCGATACCCTTGGCGCACGCCATGATGTCGGGGGTGATCCCGGCCCATTCGTGGGCGAAAAGCTTGCCGGTGCGGCCAAAGCCGGTCTGTATTTCGTCGAGCACCAGCAGCACGCCGAATTCGTCGGCGGTGGCCCGCAATGCTTGAAAATATTCATTTTCGAGCGGCCGAATACCGCCTTCACCCTGTAACGGTTCGGCGATTATCGCTGCGGTTTGCGGGCCGATAGCGGCGCGCAACGCGTTCAAATTATTCGGCGGTACGATGTCGAAGCCGTCGGCTGGCGGGCCAAATCCGTCCAAATGCTTGGGATTTTGCGCCGCGCCTAGGGTCGCCAAGGTCCGGCCGTGGAACGACCCCTCCAGGGTAACCGCCCGGTAGCGTTCGCCAGCGCCATTGACGGCGTGGTACTTGCGCGCAAGTTTGATCGCACCTTCCATCGCCTCGGCGCCCGAATTGCAGAAAAAGGCCGCGTCGGCGAAACACGCGGCGGTCAGCCGCTCGGCATAGCGGCTTTGCTCGGGAATCTCGTACAGGTTCGAGACATGCCACAGACGCTGCGCCTGTTCGGTCAGCGCCGCCACCAGTTGGGGATGGCTGTGCCCCATCGAGACGACCGCAATGCCGCCGGCGCCGTCGAGATAACGCTCGCCATCGGTCGAAATCAGGTACGCGCCTTCGCCCCGCTCGAATGCGATCGGTATACGCCCGTAGGTCTGCATGACGGCGTTCATGACTAGCAATCCATATTATTTGGCAGTTGCGGGCCGATTCCCGGTTGCGCTGAAAACGGCGGTGAATATCGTGAAAGGCCGCGGCGAAGTCAACGCTGGCTCTGGCCCGGTTGTGCCGTGATGCGGCCATCGCGTAGCTTGAGCACGCGGTAAAGGCGGCGATATGGTGACTTACACAGACGCCGTAATTCAGTCCGGTAAGTGAACATATCGGTCGGTTACGTGTCCACGGTTTAGCGTTGTCTGTAGGCAACGATACCGAGTGCGGCGGCGATAGCGAGCACGATAAGGATGTGGTCGATGCCCAATATGGTATGGAACGGTCCCGCCGGGTGTTCGATGCCGGTAACATGGCCGTACACCGGTCCGGCGATCATCAACGCCGGCACGAGCAGGCTTATCAGTTGCAATATTTTCATGTCTCGCCCTCCGTAAATTTCTTTTAGGCCGTCGAAGCGATGGCCGGCTAATTCTCCAAGTCTATATTGCCCTCGTCCAATCTGGTCGGATCCTGCTCTAGCTCTTGAATCGGTAACCGATCGCGAAAAGCCGGTAGTTGAAGGCAGACAACGCGATAATGCAAACCAGGGTCACGATGACGCCGGTCAGTGGATCGGTGTCGGCGCGGCCCGTGATGCCGAACCGCACGCCGTCGACGAGATAGAATATGGGGTTCGCACGCGCCCAGGGCTGCAACGCCTCGGGCAGTTGGTCGAGCGAGAAAAATACCCCGGAGAGAAACACGAACGGCAGAAAGATGAATGTCTGCACGCCGGCGAGATAGTCCCATTTTAGCGCCCACAGTCCGGCGATCTGGCTGAACAGTCCGACGATGAGCGAGCCCGCGACGGCAAAGTACACCAGCGCCAACGGTTCGGCCGGCACCTGCCCGCCAAGCGGCAATAGCGCCAGCCATACCACGGCGCCGACGATCAAACCGCCGGTGACCGAGGCGCCGGCATAGGCCAGAACCAGTTCGCCGGGGGTCAGCGGCGCCGTCGCCAGATCGCCGAATATCCCCTCGGTCTTGTCGTAGACCATCGAAAACGCCGCCGATTCAAACGCCCGCTCCAGGATCGCAACCGCGATCAATCCCGGGATCAAGAACTCCAAAAACGGTATGCCGAGGACGATCTTGCCCGAATTGCCGACGACCAAGGCAAAGACACCGGCGAACAACAGCGCGCGAATGGCCGGCGCCGCCAATGTTATGCCCCATATCTTGAAGCCGCGATGGACCTCGCGGCGGTAGAAGGTCGCCATACCGCGTCCATTGACGGCGCCGAAACGGCGCGCCCGCGGCCGTTCGCGCCACAATGCATCAGAGTTGTGCATGCCGCCCGCCACCGATCAGCTTTTCAATTTGTAACCGGTCGCGAACAACCGGTAGACAAGAGTAAATAATGCCGCGTTAATCGCGATCATAACTGTAACGCTCAACCATAATTCGCTGTCCAATCGGCCGATGAAAGCGTAGCGAAACCCATCGATCGTGTAGAAAAACGGGTTGAGGTGCGCCACGACCTGCCACGCCTCGGGCAAACGCCCGATCGAATAGAAGGTTCCCGACAGGAACGATAACGGCACCACGACAAAGTTGGTCATGGCGGCGATATGGTCGAATTTTGCGGCCCAGATGCCGCCGACCAGCCCCAGCAGCGACAGCATCGCCGACGCCGCGACGCCGAAAAACACCAACGCGACCGGATCGTGGATGCGCAAACCGACGAACACCCATAAGGCAATTCCGGTGGCGAGACCGACCAGTATACCGCGCGTCACTCCGCCGGCGACAAACGCCACCGTAAGCTCTGCCGGGCTCAATGGCGGCATCAAAACATCGACGATATTGCCTTGCACCTTCGAGATCAGAATAGAAGACGATGTGTTGGCGAACGAGTTCTGCAAAATCGACATCATGATCAGGCCAGGCGCGAGAAAGAGGGCAAAGGGAAGGTCGCCGACCGTGTGCGCATCGCCGCCCAGCGCAACACTGAAAATGGTGAAAAACAGCAATGTGGTAACGACGGGCGCGGCCAGGGTTTGGGTGCCGACCTTGTAGAACCGGGTGATCTCGCGGACATACAACGTCCACAAACCACGCCAATTCACCACGCCAATCGGGCGCGCTACCGGCGGCCCGTCCAACACAAACTGTTTATCGCCGGGCGCCTGGGTTGGACCGCGAGGCGGTGTTGGTGCGCTTCCTCGCGCTAGGTCGGTCATGCTTTAGTGCCCATATGTGCAAGGCTTGGAACTTATGGAGCCCGACAACGACACGCAACCTTGGTTAAAAGTATATATGGCAAGCGATTCCACCGAGCGGCATCGAAACAGGCCGCCAAACAGCGATGGTCGGAAAAAGCGGCGCAAACCCAAGCCGGCCACTGCGGCGCGCCTTGAAAAAGCGGCGCTGGCGCATCTCGATCGCTATGCGACGTCGGCAGCCAATTTGCGTAGAGTTTTAATGCGCCGGGTCGCGCGCTCTGTCCGCCTCCACGATACCGACCGCGGCGAAGCGGCAGAATGGGTCGACACGATCATCGCCAAACTGCTCGAGCGCCGGTTGCTCGACGACGCCGCCTATGCGCTAGCCCGGGCGAACAGTCTGCACCGTGCGGGCGCATCGCGGCGGAAAATTGCCGGCAGTTTGCAGCAAAAGGGTGTCGGTCGAAGCGATATCGCGGCGGCCCTAGCAGCAGTCGAAGCCGAATATGGCAATAGCGAACTGGTGGCCGCCTACTACTATGCGCGGCGGCGGCGGCTCGGGCCGTATCGCTTGTCCGAGGTCCGCGACAGCCGCCGCGAGCGTGATCTGGCGGCGCTCGCCCGCGCCGGGTTCGGCTACGACACCGCGCGGCGCGTGGTTGATGCCCGATCGGTCGATGAGCTCGAACAGGAGGCCCTCACCCCGGTCTGATCCGGGGAGCAGGTCAGGGCGGAACTTCCTAAGTGGTACAGCCTAGCTGCCGTCGCCATCACCCGATGCGTCAACGGTCGATCCCGCCGATTCGACGATTGCGGCGCCCGTTTTTAGGCCGCTGCCCGCCGGCGGTCGAAAGGCCTCGGGCTGGTCGCTGGGATAACTTTCTACATAGAGCGACGTGCTGGGAAAGGCGAATTCGCTTTTCGCTTCGCCAACGATTTCCTTCACCCGGTAGGCGAGCCGTTCCTTGGCCGCCAGCCATTCGCCCCACACGGTGGTTTTGGTGAAGCAGTACAGCATGATGTCGATGCTGCTATCACCGAAGCTGTCGATACGAACGAAGGTCGAAACCTCGGGCGGCTTGGCGAAGTCGTCGCCGTTCAGGATATAGGCTTCGATTTCGTCGCGGATGTAGCGCAGCTGGTCGACGGTGGTGCCGTACACAACGCCGATCTTCCAGTAGATTCGCCGGTGGGTCATTTTCGAGAAATTGATCACCGCGTTGTCGGCCAACGCGGCGTTGGGCACCTGCACCAAGGCCTTGTCGAATTGGCGTACCGCCGTCGAGCGAAAGCCGATCGTCTCGACCGTTCCTTCGACGACCCCGTCGACGCGTATCCAGTCGCCCACCTGGAACCGCCGCTCGGCGAGCACCAGCACACCAGACAACAGGTTCTTCAACAGATCCTGGGCGGCCAGCGCGCCGGCTAGTCCGAACAGGCCGAGCCCGGCGAGGATCGGGCCGATTTTAATGCCCCAAAGGTCGAGGATCGCTGCCACGCCAATAAACATAAACAATATTTTGATCGCCTTGACGAACCACGAGACCATGGTCTGGGAGAACAAATCCTTGAGACGGCCGAGCAAAAAGCTCAACGGCTCGACCAGGGAAACGACGCCCCAGAACAGTGTCAAAGTGACCAGCGAGCGGGTTATTTTTCCCGCGATGAGGTCGATGGATCCTTGTAATTCAAGAACTTCGGTGGCGATGAAAAATCCGAACACGATGGGAACGAAGCGCAGAGGTTTATCCAGCGCGTCGATGGTGCGGTCGTCGATTTCGGTGGTCGTTTTGGCCGCTAGGCGCTTGAGCCAGCCAATCACAAAGCGAGCGAACAGGTGGCGCACCACCAGGAACAGCGCAAATGCGCCAACCCCGATGACGATGCGGCCAAAGCTGGCGCCGAACGCCGCGTTGCTCCAAACGTCGACGACGATTGCCCAAAATTCGATCAATGAGTCCATGTATCGGCCCGCCTGACGCCTGCGCTGCCAGTATCGGCAGAAGGTACGCGCTTATGCGCGCGCACACGTTTATCAAACAGACGCGTGTAATAAAAGCGCGGCGCGAGGCCAGACCGGTCGCCTTGGATTGATTTCGATCACGGGTGTAAGTCCTGACAGACGTCAGGTGCTACGATCGCCGCAAGCGAGTTCCGCGGCAGCGGAAGCGCCACGGATCGAGCACCATCGGGCCATTCAGGGCGGACTCGCCCATTTCGACGGGCTTCCCCATATCGTGCTCGACGGCGATGCGGCCTACGTCACGTCGTACGTGCAGATCATCTGTCCCGATGCGCCCGGCGAGCTGAGATGTGATCGCCCATAGCGTCAACTGCGCAAGTTTCGTCCCGGCCGGTGGAGGCCAAAAAAGCCGCCCTTCGAGGCGGATTTTTCTGTCGCGTCTAGGCGCTCGCCGGGATCACCGGCAGCAGCACGTGCGAGGGGTGATCGGGGCCGGTGTGAACGGTGACCTTTCGGCCATAAACTTCAACCGGGCGGTTGCCTCGAAGGTCGTGTTTAAACGGCCCAACGCCATAATAGACGCGGCCCGCGACCGTTGCTTGTCCTTCCTCGTAACCGGGGTAGACGTAGTCGCGGCCGCGCACGCTCAATCCCAGACGGTAACCCTCGGGCAACACAATCGAGGTCGGCCAGATCTCGATATCGAGTTCGTAGATTTCGCCCGGTGTCAGCTTCTGCACCTCGTCATGGCTGTGATAGGGCCGGTAGGGCAACGTCTTTTCGCCATCCAGCTTGCGGTGCGAGGCGCGTAACCAGCCGATTCCGACCGGCGTGTGCGGGTCGTTCGAGCCCTGATACACAATCTCGCGCATGTCGGGGGCGAAGGCACGCAGGACGAGGAATAGATCCGCATCCTCGGTCTCGGACGACACGAACAACTTTGCCGCGACCGGGCCGGTGATTTCGGTCGCTGCAGCCACCGGCGGCGTCAGGAAGGTCAGCCCGTCGCCGAGCGCATCGTAAGTAATCGCCTTCACCGAACCGGGCGGTGTTTCGGTCAGCAACAGGTCGGTGGGGTCGAGGTACATCGCGGTCCAGTCGGTGCGCGCAAGCGGCCATTCCGCCTCGGCACGCTCGATGAAGGTCTCGTGCGGATGGCGGATCTGCAGCTGCACCTTGGGCTGTTTGTCCCAGCCGGTATCCTCGCCCTTTAGGAAATGACCAAAGAAACGCTGCTGCAACGCCATGCCGTAATCGCTGTAGAAATGCGTAAAATGGTCGAGACCGTGCACCTCGAGCCATTTCTGCTCGCTGGCCGCGTTGAGGTATCCTTCGAAGTTGCCGCGCGGATGTAAACCGACCCCACCCCAGTTGCCGGCCGATAGCAGCGGCACGTCGATCTTCGAATAGTCGGGCATCCGCGCCTGCCAGTAGTCGTCGAACAAGGGGTGGGCAAGGATGTCGGCGCCATAATCGGTGCGGCTCGAAGCGAGTTCTTCCTCGGTTAGGGTCTCGGGGCCAGAAATCCACTCGCCGTTGATCCGGCTCTTGTAGCCGTTTGCACCCTTGCCGTACTGGCGCGGCACGACCGCCTGGTTGTACCAGGTATCGACGAAGCGGCTGGCGATACCGCCATGGTGGCCCAGCTCGCGGTAGAAATCGGCCGCGCCCTCCCACACGCACATCGCCGCCAAATGTTTGGGCTGTAGCGATGCCACCTGCCATTGGTTCATGCCGTAATAGGAGATGCCGTTCAGCCCGACCTTGCCGTTCGACCAGGACTGGACTCCCGCCCACTCGATGCAAATTGCAAAATCTTCCGCCTCGCGCGGTGACCAGACTTCAAGATAGCCCGGCGAACGACCGGCGCCGCGGGAGTCGACACGCATGCAGGCATAGCCGTCGGGCACCCAGATTTCCGGATCGACGAGTTCCCAGTTCTGATAGCGGTTCGACGAGCGTGCCAGGATATCGGGATTGTGCTCTTCCAGGCGCTTCCACTGATAAGGATAGCCGTCCTGGAAGTGCAGCCATTTGGCATAAGGACCGTAGGAGAGGAGGACCGGATAGGTTCCGTCGTCAACGGGCCGGTAGACATCGGCGCGCAACACCACTCCATCGTCCATCTCGATCGGCACATCCCAGTCGATGCGCATGCCGTCGCGCACTTCAGAACGGAATGTCGCGTCGCTACTCGTCCGGATATCGTCCATGATCTCTCCCCCGTTTTGCTATTTATGTTATTGGCACTAACGCCCTATGCGGGCTCAAAACCATATCAACATTAGACATCGACCGGGGCATCATTTCCGAAATGATTTCTAGCCTCTACCATCCGCGAACGGCGATGGTCTTGCGTTTCATGGCCTACCGCCGCACCGACGTGTAGAGTAATCGGTACGATACACGATGGCTTCGCTGGGCCGGTACCAAGTGTCGATGAAGCATCATTTATACAGTTCGGAGGGTGGTTCGATTACGGGATTAACACGGCAAATCGCAGAGTTCGCAGCCGATCTCGGCTATAACGACCTTCCGAGCGAGGTCGTTGAGCGAACCAAGCTGCTTATTCTCGATATAGCCGGTAACGTCGTGCGCGCCCGCCATGACGCGGAATCGACGCCGTCCCTGCTCGCCGCCGTCGAGCGATTGGGCCTGTCGGACGGCGCGTGCACGGTCATCGGCGACGATCGGCGCTATGCGCCGACGGCAGCGGCGCTGATAAACGGCACGTTGGCGCATTCGCTGGATTTCGACGACACCCACGCCCGGGCATCTTTGCATTCCTCGGCGCCCATTGTCCCCGCTTGCCTGGCAGCGGCGGAGATGGTCGGCGCATCGGGTAAGGATTTCATCACCGCTATCGTCGCCGGATACGAGGTACAAATCCGTTTGGGTCTCGCCCTCGATCCCCCAGCCCATTACGACCGGGGTTTCCATCCCACCGCCACCTGTGGGGTTTTCGGCGCCACTATCGCAGCGGCAAAGTTGCTGGGACTAAATGCGGACGACATCGAGAGTGCGCTTGGGATTGCCCTGTCGCAGGCCGCCGGATCGATGCAGTTCCTCGCCGACGGCGCTTGGACCAAGCGTTCCCATGTCGGGCAAGCGGCGCAAAACGGTCTCATCTGCGCAACCCTGGCGGCAGAAGGTTTCCAGGGCCCAAAGCAGGCCTTCGAAGGAAGATGGGGTTTCCTGTTTGCCTACGCACCCAACGCCGACCCGCTCAAGGTGACCGACGGCCTGGGCGCGCGCTGGGAGACCATGAACTTGGCGGTGAAACCCTACCCGTCGTGCCGCTACACCCATGCCGCGATGGATGCGCTGGCGACATTGAAACGCGACCATGCCATCGAAGCTGCGGATATCGTGTCGGTCGAAATCGGTCTGCCGGAGACCGGCTGGAAAATCGTCGGCGATCCCCAAGTAGACAAGCAAAACCCGAAAAGCGTCGTCGACGGACAATTCTCCATGCCCTTCTGCGCCGCCGTGGTGTTACGCGAGGGAACATTGGGCTGGGATCACTACGCAACGCATCTGCACGACAAAGACACGCACGATCTCAGCCGTCGCGTATCGACCGTTATCGATGCCAAAGCCGACGCCATTTTCCCCGAAAATATGGCCGGTATGGCGCGGGTCGAAACCGCAAACGCCACTTACGAAGCGTTTGTCGATGTCCCCAAGGGGGAGCCCGGGAATTTTATGAGCGAGGCTGAATTTCTGAAGAAATTTAACGGCCTTTGCCAGCCGTATCTGTCTTCAGCAGCAGCAAACAGATTGGCGCAGGGCCTCCTGAACCTGGATCAGGCCAACAGTGTGTCTTCGGTCGTCGGGTTCAGCCAAGCTGGCCAATAACCCAGGTGCGGGTCAGCGGGGACAACGAATTTAGCGGTGAATACGGATGACCATGCGGCGGTTCTGCGCCTGATTTTCCGGCAACGCGTTGCCGGCGCCGTCCCGGTTGGGCAGCTTGGGAATCGTGTCCGCGAACGCCACGGCGCGCATGCGCCGCGCCGGAATTTCGTATTCGGTGAACAGACGCACGATGTTGGCTGCCCGCGCGCCGGACAACTCCCAATTGGTGGCGTAACGCGCGATCGCCGGCGGCGTATCGTCGGTATGGCCTTCGACGGCGATCTTGAATTTGCTGTACCGTGGCGCCACGAGAGTTTCCGAAATGCGCACCAGAACTGTCCTCGACGTTGGGCGTATTTCCGCCGAACCGGTGCGGAAAAATGTGCTCGCCGCCAGTTCGAGTGTAATTCCGCGGTTGAAGGTATCGACCCGTACTGCGTCGGCAACGCCGAGCGAATCGACCATCGCCTCAAGCTGCGCGCGCAACTGCGCCGCTGGCCGGGCGACCGTGCGTTGGCCCAGATCGCGCGCAATGCCCGCCTGCACCTGCTCGAAGGTCACCAAATCGACTTTGGAGAAACTGACCAGCATGACGAAGAATGCCAGTAGCAACGTCATCGCGTCGGCGAAGGTGATCAGCCATTCGTTGCCATTTTCTTCCTCGATCGGACGGCGCTTATAGAAGGTTTTCATTTCCTGACCTTCGAGCCCTCTAGGCGCTCGCCGCCACTGGTTTTTTGGCCGGCTTGGCTTTGACCTTGGCCTTCGGTTTCGCGGCTGCCGACTTGCTGTCCGCCTTGTCATCCACCGATTTACGTTTCAGCTGGCGGTCGATGTCATAGCGGATCGTCGGATCCAGGTAGCTGTTCATATGATCCTGGATTTTGCGGGGGCTTGCCTCGTCGGCCACCATTGCCAGCCCTTCAACGATCATGTAGTTGCGAAAGCGAAAAATTTCTTCGCGCTGTTGAATTTTATTCGCCGCAGGCGCAAAGACCAGGCGCGCCAGCATGATTCCGTAGAGGGTGGTGACCAAGGCAACGGCGAGGCCAATGCCGATCGCGCCGGGGTCGCTTCCCATCTTGTCGAGCATGATAATCAGACCGATCAAGGTGCCCACCATGCCAAACGCCGGGGCGGCAACTGACATGTTACGGAGGATCGAGGCGCTGACCATGTTGCGGTCGAACGTCGACTCGATGACATTGGCCAAAATCGATTTGACCTCTTCTCCGCTGTATCCGGTGGTAATGAGCTCGACCCCGAATCTTAGAAATCCGCCGTCCCAGCCGGGTGTTTTTTTCACTTCCGCGTCGAGGCTAACGATGCCCTCGCGCTGAACCAGGTAGGCCCAGCGGATAACCCGGCCGACTTCGGTATTAAGTCGTGAACGGCCTTTCCGGTCGATCGCGAAGGTGCTGGCAATCGCCCCAAGGGCCTTGAGCACATAGCGGAATTCGTAACTGAGGAACGTCGCTGCCAGCGTGCCCCCGACGACCAGAATGAAGCTGGCGCCACTGAGAAAGACCATGAAGTTGTCGGTGCTGAGCGCAATCGCGGCGATAAACAGCCCAAACCCGACCAGCGCCGCAACGAAGGTATTGAACGACATTTGAACCTCTCGGTACGCCCAGACCATTAGGGGCAGCAATAAATCTCTGCTCTTACCCTAGGCTTTGCGTCCTTGAGGATTGGTTAACGCGACTTGGTATAAGCGCTACGGTTGCCGATCGACGCTGCGTGAGTAGCCGCGGAAGGTCCACGCGGCGATACCACCGCTGGCGGCGACATAGACCAGGCAAAATAGCGATATCGTCTCGATCGATACGCCGGCGTCGAGCAACAACCCGAAGACCGCCGGTGACATCGCGGACGACAAAACGAGCAGAGCGGCCATCATGGCGCGGATTGCGCCAAGGTGCACGACGCCATAGAGCTCGGGCCACAACGAGCCCATCACCGGCATGAGCACGCCAACGCCGACCCCCAGAAAGCCCAAATAGACGAACGGCACAATGGCCGCGTCGGACACGGCGATGGCGATGAGCGTCGCCGCTAACGGCGCCAACATCACCGGCAACAACGCAACGCTGCCAAACCGGTCGACCAGGGTCCCGACAGCAAGCGACGTCACCACTTTCAGCACGGCAAATAGGACAAAGGCACTGGCCAGAAGCTCCAATGGCCAACCTTTGACGTTGGCGATGTGCACTTGATGAAAGAACAAACCTGTACCAATGAACGAAAACGACAAGACCGCTGCCACCACCACATAGAAACGGCGGTCGCGCAGAACCTCGCCACGTGTCCATTGTGCCCCCGAAACCTTTGATTGACTGGGCCGCCGCTCGACCCGTTCGAGATGGGTGCGGTGGCGCTCGCCGTAGCCGCGCATCAACCACGGCACCAGAACGGCCAGCGCACCGGCAACGACAGCCGCCGCAGCGAACCAAGCCCCACGCCACCCGATTTGGACAATAAGAACGACGACGATCGCCGGCAGTACCGCCTCGCCCAACGACTGGCCCATCGCCGCAACGCTGACGGCCTTGCCCCGGTCGGCGTCGAAATAGCGCCCCATGCTGGTGTTCGATATATGGATCATCAAACCCTGGCCGGTGAGCCGGGCCAGATACAAGCCGACGACCAATATTGCGATCGTCGGCGCCGCCGCGATCACCAGCATCGAAAGAATAAGGCCGCTGCAGGCTGCGACGGTGTACCAGCGGAGGTCGACCCGGTCGATCATCCGGCCCAGCCAGACCAAGGTGGCGGCGCTGGCGATTGTGGCGACGGCGAACCAGCTGCCAAAGCCACCGTGCGTCAGACCGAATTCGGCACGAATATCGGCGCCCGACAACGCGATATAGAAGGTCTGACCGAAACTCGACGAAGCCGACATGATGAAACCGAAGCCAACGAAACGCCAGTTGTCCCGCAAAAACCACAAATAGCTCATCATTGGATCCGGTTGATTGGCCGCCGGCATTACGGCGACCCAGCGACATACCATAAAGGCGTTG
>JAPUHN010000106.1 GCA_027297685.1 Alphaproteobacteria bacterium
TCGATATGATTTTCACCGGAAACAGCGCCGGCGACCGGGGTGGCGGCATGTACAACCGCAACGCCAGCCCCCGCGTCGAAAATTCGCTATTCGACGGCAACACTTCCGGCGCGATGGGTGGCGGCATGTTCAACATAGAAGGGTCCAGCCCGACCATCGTCGGCAGCCGCTTCACCGCGAATACTTCCAACAAGGGCGCCGGAATGCGCAACTATATCGACAGCCACCCAACCGTGACCAAGTCGATTTTCAGCTTCAATCATGCCGGCGAAGAAGGCGGCGGCATGGACAATCGCAAGAATAGCAATCCGGTTGTCACCGACACCCTGTTCATCGGCAACACGGCGGGTTCTGGCGGCGGCGCTATTCACAATTACGTTGGCCGCGCCGTGGCGACCGGCAACCCGGTGTTCATCAACGTTTTGATTGTCGGCAACACCGCGCCCAGCGGCGCCGGCATGCGTAACAACGATCCCTCGCCGACGATCATCAACACGACGATCGCCCATAACAACGGATCGGGCATCAGCAGCCGCAAGCGCAGCGCGCCAGTGCTGGTGAATTCGGTCGTCTGGGGCAATACCGGCGGTTCATTCAGCGGGCAATCGGCAGCTTCTACAGATGCGAGCTACAGCAACATCGAAGGCGGGTTCCCCGGAACGTTCAACTTGAATGTCGATCCGCTGTTCGTGAACCCCGCGGCCAATGATTACCGCCTGTCGGCAACGTCGCCGCTGATCAACACCGGAAATACATCCCACCCGTTATTGCCGGCGCAAGACCTCGACGGAAATCCACGGATCGTGGGTGCCGCCATCGATATGGGCCCCTACGAATTTGGTGTTTGCCCGGTCGGCGAAACGTGCGGACCCGGCAATGTCGCACCGGCCGCGTCTTTCGATTTCGTGTGCACGGAACTTTCGTGCAGCTTCCAAGACACGTCCCAAGACCCCGACGGCTTTATAGACGCGTGGTCGTGGAGCTTCGGCGATGGCTACGGTTCGACCGACCAGAACCCAGTCTATGACTACACCGCCGCCGGCACCTATGCGGTGACGCTCATGGTTACCGACGAGGACGGTGCGATGAGCCTGCCCGCCGTGCAGCAGGTAACGGTCGGCGGGCCGGCGACGGAACTCGCCATCGACAGCATAGAGCCGACTCTGGTCGTCGGCGTTCCGGGCACCATCGATGTGACGATCACCGGGTCTGGTTTCGGCGCCAATGCTCAGGTCAGCCTAAGCGGCGGCAGCGGACCGATCAACGTGACAAATGTCGTTGTTCAAGCACCAACAACAATAGTTGCGACGATTGTGATGAAGAATGGCGGTCCGCCACGCCCGCGGGTGTGGGATCTGTCCGTTTCCGTCGCCGGTTCGATCGTGACCTTGTTTGATGCGTTTACGGTGCAACCGTAGCGGCACGCAAACCGGGCATGGCGCCGAGCGATCTCGATTTCACCTCACGCGAACTTATTCGCATGTCCAGTTTTGGCTAGAAACCGCCGGTATGACCATGCCAGCGCCACGGCCGCTTTAGCCCCGAAAACGGATATAACAGCAATTGCTGACCCGAAGCGGCTATCCCGAGGGAAACGCCGGCTCGTTTGCCGCCGGTCGTCAGCCCAACGGCACGTTGAGTTTTGTGTCTTTCGTCATGATGCCGCCACGATCGCCGATCTCGATGCTGCCATAGCGTTGCTTGAAACTTTCCGGCAGCGGGCGATCGCCGGCTACCGACACCCACAGGCGCAACAAGTGCCTGCGGTCTTTCGGCTCCGGCCAGTCGCGAAAGCCGGTCCGGTCGTGCATCAGCGCATGATTGTAGACGAATTGCATATCGCCCGGCTGCAATTGCATGGCTAAATACAGGCGCGGGTCGTTGGCCAAGGCGTCGAACAGATCGAGCGCCTCGATGTGCGCGTCCGATAGGCGCATGGCTTCTGGAAACCGCTGCGCGCTGTCGATGTATTGACGTTGATAGAGGCCGGTCAGAAATCCTTCGTGCCAGTTCAGCACGGGGATTTCGAAAAACGGTTTTTCGCCTTCCGGTATCTCGCCCCGCCGGTCCGTGGCAATCGGCTCGAACAGCAGCGCCACCAGGTCGGGCCGCTGCCGGCGCATCTCATTGTAGATTGTGATCGTGCTGACCAGCAGCGACTTGCCGCCTTCCATCGCTTCGCGGAGGCACAAAAGGCCCACGACATCGGCAGAATCGGTGTGAAAGGTTTGGCGCTGCGAGGTCTGGTAGATACGGGTGTCGGGATCGTTGGGGTCCGTGTCGATGTCGCGCACATGCCCCAGAATATGGCCCATCGCATTTTGCGACCGCGCTTTGCCCAAATGCGCACCGATCCCGCAAAATATTATGCCGGCTTTTTCCTGCGAGTGGTTGGCGACCGGAAAACCGCGCAGAACTTCAAACCCGATGCCATTGATCAAGGTCTCTTGCAGACCGGCGAGACGCGCACCCAAGCGTGGCAACGGAAAGTCCTGGGCGGTGAGGGAGTCGATGCTCTTCGAGCTGGCCAAAAACACCTCGGCCGCGCGCTCCAGTTCGGCAATCTCCTCGGCGGCCAGATGTTTCAACCACCGCTCCGTATTCTTCGATAAGTCCTCGCCGATCCACGCAGCCGGTGAGTCTATGACCGCCGGAGGAAGGGCTGTCGCCTCAGTCATCGATGAACCTCACGTGTTTTCCGGCGGCAACACCCATTGCCGGGTAACGAACAGCCAGACCGGCAACGGTGTACCGCTCAGGACAGACCATTGCGTGGCGATTGTCACGACTAGTGACCCTCCGGGTCCACGATGCGATCCTGTCCAATGTCCGCATTGAGGGTAAACCGGAAGTGATCGACCATGTTCCCTTGAAAGGGCGCTATTCGACAATCTTGAAGGTGGTGCTGGGCCGCCCGTCGGCAAAGCGCGATAGATAGCCGTCCGCAGTCTTTTCCCAATTTATGCAATAGCGCTTCGCGTCGCGCCATTTCCGCCAGGTCAAACAGACGGTGTCTTCTTCGAACTCCCAGACACCCGTATCCGAATCGTTTTCGGTTCGAATTGCCATGGTGCCATCTTTGTAATAGGTGCCTTCGAACTTGCCGCCGCCGGAGACTGTGCCCGTCAGGCTCGCGCCCGGGACGAGACGACGTAATTCAGCAGCCGACACCCGTTCACCGGCATACGCGGTCAAACAACCGACGGCCGCTACAAACATCGCGGCGGCGGCTAATCGACCGGGAGTTTTTGTCGTCATTTCGTCAATTACCCCATCTGAATTCTCGTTTAACAATAAATTAGTTAGATACAGCGCGAGTGTCGAGGTACGTCGAATGTCTGTTTTGATGCGGTGGATGGTCCCTCCCAACCGCATCGCGATGTTTCGCGCAATGTATTAGGGGCCTATGGGTCGACGTTAGCATTTGGTTGGCTGTAAAATCTTACCTACCAGCACCGATCATACAGTAGACGGGCTGGTTTACCTGGCCCGTGCGCCGTCATAGGGATGTTATGGCAATGATGATTCGGAGTGTTTCGAGACCGCTTACGCGTGTTGTAATCGTCGGCGGTGCGGGCTTGAGTTTGCTGTTCGCCGGTCAGCTGGCGATCGCCGACGGCGAGCGCGGGCGCTCGCGAACGCCGTCCCATTTTGATGCAGTCACGGGTAATTCGGGTGCGTCCACATTCGTGCCCAATCAGCGCCTCGGCGACGTTCAAGCGATCCGGCCCCGTACGCAACTTGGCCATAGCCGCGACCAACGCGACCAGTCGCGCCGCCGCGATCTCGAGGACAATACAATGCGCGACCTCAAATTCGATCGCCACCGCGAGGACGAACTTCGAGAATGGCTCACGTCGCTCGGCTACGATCACCGAGGCGCCCCTTCCAACGGCCTTTCGCCGTTTTTTCCCGACCGCCTCGATCGCCGGATACGGCACTAGCCACGCCGGTGAGGATCCCAATTGCACAGCGGGTTTTCAGTGCACCATGAGAACGGGGATCGTGGCGTTTTCCAATACATAGCGGGTGACGCCACCGAGAATGACTTCGCGCAACCGGCTATGCGAATAGGCACCCATCACCAGCAGACTGCTATTTTGAGTATGAGCGTATTGCAGCAGGGTCGATCCTACACCCTTGCTATGCGGCGCTATTGTCTTCACGTCCACTGCAATCCCGTGCCGTTCGACATGCGCCGCCGCCTCTTCGACCGAGGGTCCCCGCTTGGCCCCCGTGTCCACATAGACGAGACAGATGCGCTCGGCCTTGTCGAATAACGGCATTGCACTGTTCAATGTCCGAGCTGCCGCTGCGGAGCGGTTCCAGGCAATAACAATATCACT
>JAPUHN010000107.1 GCA_027297685.1 Alphaproteobacteria bacterium
GCAAGCGTGATATCGGCAACCTTGTAATCGCCACCAGCGGCGGCATCAGCAACGACGGTCATCTAAAAACTCCTGGGACGGTTGGGCCAAACCTTTTCCAGCGGTGGTTGGCCAGTGCCCGTATCGGTGTTGAGGGTTCGATTTTGGCCGCGTCTTACCAGACCGGCCGCGTACCGACAACCGCGCGATCGGGGATGCCGAATGCTAACGACGGATCGGCCGCCATCTTCCGCGAATCATTCCGTTGCCGAACCGGAACGCCCGGGGCTGTTCCGACCCTCGTCGAAGCCAGCGCCGACGAGTTCCGCCAGTCTGGCGATGGCAGCACTGGCGTCCGATCCCGTTGCCCGCAGCTCGATCACACAATTCTTGGCGGCGGCCAACATCAGTAGACCCATGATCGACGTGCCGGGTACGTCAAGATCGTCTTTGGCGACGACTATCTCGGCGTCGAACCGTTCTGCCAATTGTACGAACTTCGCGGCAGCGCGCGCATGTAAACCGCGTTCGTTGACGATCGACACACGCCGCCGAACCACGCGGTCATCCGCCGACGCCATCAACCGTCTTTTTGCAGTAGCGCCGAGGCGACATTGATATATTTCCGGCCGGCCTCCTGCGCTTCCACGACAATGTCTGCGAGGGGCTTCTCGGTTCGCGTACTGGCCAATTTTATCAGCATTGGTAAATTGACCCCGGCGATCACCTCAATGCCTCCGGTGTGCTTGCGGCCGGCGGCAGAGTCCATAATCGAAATCGCCAGGTTTGACGGCGTGCCGCCAAACATGTCGGTCAGAACGACAACGCCGGCGCCATCGTTTACCTGAGCTACCGCGTCGAGGATGTCCTGGCGGCGCACCGCCATATCGTCATCGGGTCCAATCGATATGGCGATCGCGTTCGCTTGCGGTCCGACGACATGTTCGAGCGCGGCGAGAAACTCGTTGGCCAATCGGCCATGGGTGACCAGCACCAATCCGATCATGGATTGTCCTTTCGGATGGTGCTGGGGTTGTCCGAACTGCCGGGTGTGTCGTCTTGCAATTCCCGGTGCCGCACATCGACGCGCGATGCCCGCTCGTCTAGCCAGGTGCCGAGCTTCTCGGCGATGAAAACCGAACGGTGACGCCCTCCAGTACATCCAATCGCAATCGTGAGGTAGCTTTTCCCCTCCTCCTGAAAACGTGGCAGCAGCAGCGCCAGAAGATCGGTCAAACGCTCGAAAAAAGCGGTAAAATCGGCGTCACCCTCGATAAATGCGCCGACTGTCTGGTCGCGACCGGTTAACGGCCTCAGATTGTGATCGTAGTGGGGATTGCGTAGAAACCTTACGTCAAACACCAGATCGGCATCGCGCGGCACCCCGTGTCTGTAGGCGAACGAGACGACTTGCACGTGTGGCGCAGCGGCGGACGCGTTAGCCAATTGGCTATGCAAAATGCGGGCAAACTCGTGAATATTTGTGTGGCTGGTGTCGATGACGATGTCTGCCGCTTCGCGCAACGGCGCCAACAGGCGCCGTTCGGCGATAATGCCATCGGTCAACGGCCGATCGCTGGCCATCGGATGAACGCGGCGGGTTTCGGTGTAGCGTCGCTGCAAAACATCCGAGTTGCAATCGAGAAACAGGATGTCGATCGGAATCGAGGTTTGCCGGCGCAACTGGGCAACGATTTCAGCGAATGCGTCGGCGTCGAAATCGCGGGTGCGGATATCTATCCCGACCGCCAGTCCACGTCCCGCCGCCGGTCCCTGGCCGACCAGGTTCGCCATCAGGCGGAGCGGCAGGTTATCGACCGCCTCGCAGCCCAAATCCTCCAATACCTTTAGCGCCGCCGTCCGGCCGGCACCCGACATTCCGGTCACCAGGATCACACGATCGGCAAGGCTGCCCTCCACCGCGCTGTCGTCGTCATTGATTGGCGGCGCGTCGTCGTTCACGACACGGCCAATTTATCGAGAACGCCAAACGTGCCGGTCACCGCCGCGCGCGTCGCCAGCCGCAGCTTGACGGTAGCCGAAGCCTCGAACGGGGCGAGGCGCATCGACGCGACGCGAACGCCCGCCAAGGTAACGGTCTGTGGCGATGGCAACCGGTCGATCTCTGTCGCGGGTACGAGTTCGGCTACCAGCACAAGTGTTGCCTGTTCGGTCGTTGGCACGCCAACCAGCCCAAGGCCGCGCACTTCCATGCAGCCGGCGATGGGCGCCGGGGCCTGCAAATTCAGCACGCCGTCGGTTGCCCACAATTCGATTTGATCGTCGGCGATCAGGCGGGCGCCTTGGTCGATCAGCCGCAACGCCAGATCCGATTTGCCGCTGCCCGACGGCCCGCGAAGCAGTACGCCGGCCCAGTTCTCATCGATCGGCAGGGCAACTGCCGTCGCATGAATTAGGACTGGCCGGCGATTGCTCATGGTTCGGTTATTCGGCGGCCGCAGGCATTTCCAAGCCCAGGATACGACACGCATTGCCGCCAATAATGGCAGCCTTCTCGTCGTCGTTCAGCCAGTCATAGCCGAGCACATTTTGCACCGGCTTTTCATGTCCCATGTCGAAACAATAGTCGCTGCCGAGCAAAACACGGTCGACGCCGACCAGGTCGGTCAGATACTTCATCACGAAGTTGGCGTGGCCGATCGTGTCGTAGGTAAACCGGCGCAAATAGGTCGACGGAGCATCGACCAGATGCTTGCATTCCTTGCGCACTGTCCAGCCATGGTCGATCCGCCCGATCAGAATCGGGAAGGTGCCGCCGGCGTGCGGCAGGCAAATTTCCAGATTGGGGTACTTGTCGAGGATGCCGCTGAAGATCAGGAACGTCGCGGCAACCGCCGTGTCGGTTGGATTTCCGATCGTATTGATGGTGTGGTAGTCGGTCAGCCGGTCGCCGCCGAGCACGCTAGTGGGATGCAGGAATATCGGCAGCTTCAATTCCGCAACCTTATCGAATGTCGGTTCGAACAGCGGCTCCGACAAGTTCTTGCCGGCGACGTTGGTGCCCATATAAACGCCGCGCATACCGGGTAATTTCGCTGCCCGCTCCAACTCGGCCACAGCGTGCGCGGCATTGAGCATCGGCAGGGTGATCAAGCCGACGAAGCGGTCGGGGTGAGCAACACAAAATTCCGACATCCCGTCATTATAGGCCTGGGCCAGGTCGCGGTTGAGGCTGTCGTCGGCAAAGTGACACATTGGGGTGGTTAGCGACAGCGCATGCAGGTCGGTCTCCTGCCGTTCCAACCCCTCCAGACGCGCTTCGATATCGTAGTAGCTGGGGTCCATCGGGCCCTGCGTACGGCTCCCGGCCGGGGTAATATAGATCAATCCGTCACTGTCGCGCTCGACCGTGCAGCCGACAGTATGTCCGTGCTTTTCCAGCACCTCGAAATAACCGCGAGTATAAAAATGAGCGTGGATATCGACCGAGTACATTATGCATCCCTCTTCAAATAAACCTCGGCTGCGCCGACGCCCTTGGCTGGGCGGCCGCGACTGACGCGCTATCGTATCCTACCGGATTGTCTGCCGCGTCAACACATAACGACACAGAATCTCCGGTCAATTAACCGGGACTATCGGCAAGGCGCCCCCTTCCTTGCAGACTTGGTATTATATAAGACTCGATACGATCCGGCCACGCGTGTAGAGCTAGAATCGCCAGTAGCAGACGAGCGCAACAGCAAGCTAAAGGAGCGGTGGGGTAACGATGACGGGTAAACGCAATGAAATCGGACTGGCAATAATCGGCTGCGGTACAATCGGGCGAATCCGCGCCGAGATCGCGCGCGATTACCCCGGTGTCGGCTGGCTCGGCCTGTGCGACATCAAAGAAGACCTCGGCAAAAAACTTGCCGCCGATTCCGGGGCCGACTTCTTTACCACTAACTATGAAGAGTTGGTCAAGCGGTCGGAGGTCAACGCCGTCATCATCTCGACCGACGAAAATCACCATATGATGCCAACGCTCGCAGCGGTCGAACAGGGACACAGCCTGTTCATCGAAAAACCGCTGGCAACCGACGTTAAAGAATCGCAGCGCGTGCTCGACGCCATCGAGGCCGCCGGGGTCGATGCCGTTGTTGGCTATACCAACCGTTTTCGGCGCCGGTTTCTCGCCGTCAAGCAGCGTCTCGTCACCGGGCAAATCGGCGAGGTGACGGGCGTGATAACGCGGGCGATCATGAACCGTATGGTGCCGATCGCTACCGTGCAACGGACCAATCAGCGTGAAAATTTGACCCCGATGGTGGTGTCGGGCACCCACGCGCTGGATATGTCGATGTGGTTGATGGAGGGTAAAACGCCGGTGTCGATCTACGCGCGCTCCAACGAATTGGCGCTGTCGCAGTACGGTACCAAGGACTCGACCTTCGGTGTGTTTGTCATGGACGACGACGCAATGTTCTCGATGAACATTTCCTGGGCTGCCCCGGTCGTTTGGCCGGGCGCGGTTTATGGGCTGGAAATCGGTATCATCGGCGACAAGGGTGTGATCGATATCGAAGATACCCATCGCGATCTCATCCTCGCCACCGAAGTCCCGCAAGGCGGCGGATATGTGCCCGACGGATTTACCCCCGAATACCCGCGCCACGTCGACTTCCTGACCAGTTATCCGGCGGGCGATATCTATGACGGCCAGTTTTGGGGGCCGATGCGCGAAGAGACCAACGCTTGGTATCAGCGCCTCTATACCGGTATGAACACCCCCCACGCGACAGCCGCCGAAGGGCATAAGAACCTGTTGCTGACGATGGCCATGGACTTGTCGTCGGCCCGGGGAGAGGAGCTCAAATTACCCCTCGATCTCGACGAATATTACCTGTAAGCCAGGGCGTTATGAGACGCGCGATGGCGAAAACAGCCACAACAAGAAAAACTGCTAAAAGTCGACTTGGCGCGCGCCGGCGGGTGTCGGGTTCGACCAAGCCGCTTTATGCCCAGGTCGAAGAGATAATTCGCCAACGGCTGATCGACAATTACTGGAAGCCCGGCGACGCGCTGCCCAGCGAGATTCAGCTCGCAGCCGAACTCGACGTCAGCCAGGGCACGGTGCGCAAAGCGCTCAACGATATGGTGGCGGAAAACCTGCTGGTGCGCCGTCAAGGGCGTGGCACCTTCGTTTCCGAACACACCGAGCGGCGCGCCCTGTTCCTTTTCTTCAGTCTTGTCGGTGAAGACGGGACACGCACAATGCCGGTGAGCCGTGTTATTTCGTGCGAGCATCGTAAGGCCACAACCGAAGAACGCGCGCGTCTCGAGCTCGCCGCTGGCGCCGAAGTTGTAACCGTTCGGCGGGTGCGGTCGCTGCACGGCGAACCGACGATCGTCGACCACGTGACGGTGTCGAGTGCGATGTTCCCGAACTTGGGCGGCGACGCCAAATTGCCGGAAAACCTCTATCGCTTCTATCAGATTGAGTATGGCATCACGATTACCAAAGCATTGGAGCGCGTGCGCGCCGTATCCGCCACATCGGAAGAGGCCAAACTTCTCGGCCTCGAACCTGGGGCGGCGTTGCTGGAAATCGATCGCTTATCGTTGTCGCTCGACGCCCGCCCGGTGGAATGGCGCGTGAGCCGGTGCAACACCAGCAAACACACTTACGTTGCCGAGCGCGGCTGACACGCGCCGAAATCGCTGACGGCGCCTCGAATATCCCTCAATCGATCTCTCGATCAATGTGGAGAATTCACCATGACTGAAGTGGAAGCGGGTGTTATCGGCTTGGGAAATATGGGCAGTGGCGTCGCTAAAAACCTTCTCGAAGCAGGCTATAAAATCGCCGTGTGGGATGTTTTGGACGACGCGCTCGCACCCTTCCGCGACCGCGAGAGCGTTGCCGTCATGCCACCGGGCGAGATGGCCGCCGATGGCGCCACCTTGTTCTATGTCGTTCCCGCGACCCCGGAAATCGAGCAAACCCTCAACGGTGACGACGGCGTTTTGGCCAAAACCGCACCCGGCACCGTGGTGTTCGATCTGACCACTTCGTTTCCCGACGATACCAGACGCGTGGCCGCGCGCGCGGCCGAGGCCGATGTTGTCTATCTGGATGCCGCCATGAGCGGCGGCGCTACCGGCGCCGAAGCGGGAACCCTCACACTGATGATAGGCGGCGACAGGCGCGCGTTCGAAAGGTCGCGGCCGCTGCTCGATGCGATTGCCAAAAATGTTTTCTACCTCGGCGGCAGCGGCGCCGGCCATGCCATGAAGCTGATCCACAATATGGTCGTGCACACGATTTTCTTGACCAATTGCGAAGCCGGACGCATAGCCGAAGCCGCCGGTATATCGCTTGCCGACATGATCGACGTGTTCAACTGTTCCAACGCGCGCAGCTATTCCAGCGAGTTTCGTTTCCCCAAGCATATTCTGTCGGAGACGTGGGACGCCCGGTCGCGGGTCTACAACCTCAACAAAGATCTCGGCATGGCGGTGCGGCTGGCCGATTCGATGGGTATCGACGCGCGCTATGCTAAAGAGACACTGGATTTTCTAGGCCATGCCATCGATCGGGACATGGCGGAAGAGGATTACAGCCTGCTCTATCGCGATTTCGACGCCATTCGCGCCATCCAATGAGGACGGAAATTCGCGTCAATAGCATGGCGTAAACCGGCCGAATCCGCAACACCTCATCCTGAGCCTGTCGAAGGATCGAGGTGTTGTAAGCCTCATACTTCGACAAGCTCAGCATGAGGATTTTTTTTTGCTCGCCACCCCCCTATGGGAGAGGGAAGCGAATTAACCCGGTAGAAATTCGAACAATTCGTTGCGGAACCGGTTGACGGTCGCTGCGACGACGGGCTGCACCGCAGCGGCAAATTCCGCCCGTTCCTCTTCGCCCAAAGAAATGATCTCGTTTTGGGACAGATCGAACTTTTGCAGGATCGCATCTTCTTCCGCCGCGGCGAATTTGCGCTGCGCCGCGGTCGCCGCCGCCAACGCTGAATCGACCGCTGCCCGCACATCGTCGGGCCAGCCGTCATAGGTCGGCTTATGGCAAAGCACGACGGCCGGGCCGAAGAAGTGAGCCGATAGGGTAATCCAACGGTGATGTTCGTGAACGCTTAAATTGAAGGTGTTGCTCAGGGCGTTCTCCTGTGCGTCGACCGCGCCCGACGCGACGGCGGATGTCAGTTCCTTGACATCGTAGAACACCGGCTCGAACCCAAGGGCGGCAAACGTTTGCGTATATACGTCGCTCCGCAGGGTGCGGATTTTCAGGCCGACGCAGTCTTGCGGGCGACGGATCGGGCGGATGCCGTTCGACAGATGGCGAAACCCATTATCCCACCACGACACGACTCGAAACCCGGCCACCTCGGCAATCTTGTCGGTGAGAAAGTGGCACAGCGGTCCATCGAGCAGGGCATGGGCCTGCGCGCGATCGCGAATGGTGAAGGGAAGATCGAGTAACGCGAACTCGGCCACGCGGTCGGCCAGGTAGCTCGACGCGAAATAGCACAGCGTCATCTCGCCGGTGCTGACCATGTCGAGTAGATCAGTGGCGGGGTGTCCCTGATCCATGACATTGAGCGTGTGTTCGAATGTTAGATCGCCGCCCAGGGTTTGCGCCAGCGCATCGCCGAACACCGTTACGGCACGGTTGTGCACGGAGGTCGGCCCCTGATAGCCGCCGAAGCGAATGTCGATATCAACCATCGGCAACCGGCGGCCAGATACGCTGCGCCACTGTCGGCGAGCCGGGCGTATGCATGGTGTAGCGAACGAGCCGGCCCGACCATTCATTTTCGTCCAGCGCCGCCGCCTCATGGCCTTTCTCGAAATGCTCCAGCCGTGCCTCGAGCGAGGTGAACTCGTAGAGGACGGAATATTTTGCCCAACCTGCGACCGACAACATGACCCTGGTAGCGATGCAGCCCGGCATTCTTGCCATGGCCGGTAGGCGATATTGCGCATACCAGGCGCCGACATCGAACTCATTTTCCAACTTGGCTGTCCGGAAGCTGCCCATCTGGATCGCCGGGCCCGGGGTGGTCCCGGCCGGCCGCTGAACGATTTCCGGGCCGTCGATGCGCGCGAACACCGAGAAAATGCACGGCCGTACGCCCTGGCGCAGGTCGAGCATGCGTCGGGCGGTGCCGGTGACCGCCGCTTCTTCGTCGACCACGCTGGGCGCCAGCAACGTCCACGGTTCGGCCGCACCGGCCAGCATGAGAAACTGGGTGCCGTCGCCGACGCCTTCCATGCCTTCGGACTTGGGGAAGACAGCGCGCACCTTTTGCATGTCGGCGCCGCCGCCCTGGCTCTGGTAGTGCGCGGCCCAGGCAAATCCCGGCCGCGCCTGCAGGCCGGGCAAATACTCGCCGTGCAACCAGCCTAAATATTCATCGCGACCGCCGTCAGATAGGTCGTCGGGCAGATCGTACCATGTCGCCCAAATAGCCTGATCCATATTCCAGTCCTTTCCCGCTACCTTTCAGAGCCGACAAAAAAGATAGGCGGCAATCCCAACCGGGATTACCGCCCATCAGCTTAACAAAGTTTTCGGCAATTAGCCTTTGGTCATGCTCTCGACCAACGTCTTATAGGTCTCGCTCTGAATCGGGCGGAGCTTCTCATATTCCGCGCCGTCCATGAGGTTAGTGTCCTCGCCGAGACGCTTCATCATACGCTTATAGGTCTTGTCTTCCTGCATCTTGACGAAGGCCTCGCGCAGCACGGCGAGACGGTCTGCCGGGATGCCCCGAGGCGCCATGATAATGCGATGCATCTCGCCGAGTTCGCTGGGGAAGCCGATGGATTTGAACGTTGGCGGGCTGCCGACGACAGGTTCGTCTTTCACGCAGGCCAGCGTGCGCACCGTGTCGCCCTGTCCCGAAATCGTCGACGGCAACTGCACGGTGAAGTCGGCGTCGCCGGCGAGCAGCGCACGCAGCGAGGGGCCGCCGCCGCGATACGGCGTCATGTTGGCGTCGACTTTTGCCCATTGGAGCAACCGCGCGCCGGGGACCATACCCGCGCCCCACTGGCCGGAATGCGCGAATTCAAGCTTGCCGGGGTTGGCCCTGCCAAAGTCGAGCAAGCCATTGATCGTCTTGTGGGGAGAATTCGCCAACACGATCAAGCAGAAACGCGCCGAATTGAGCCGCGCCACGGTGACGAAATCCTTGGTCGTGTCGTAGGGCAGATCTTTCACATGTTGCTGAAGCTGGTCGAAATAATTGTGGCTGAACAGCAACGTATAACCATCGGCCGGCGCCGTCGCCGCCGCCGCCGTACCGGTTTGGCCGCTGGCCCCCGGCATCAATTTCACGATCATCGCCTGATCGAGATATTTCGGGATGATCGACGTGAATACGCGTGAATTCAAGTCATGAGACCCGCCCGCGCCGAGCGGCAAGATCAGGGTAATCGGCTTGTTGGGATAATTTTGTGCGATCGCACCGCCGACACTCAATCCGAGTATCAACGCCGTGGCCGACACAATCTTCATTAGGTTCATGCGCATGGTTTCCTCCCTTTAAAGTGCGCTCGTTAACGTTGGCCGACCACTGGGTTTTACCTGTCGCAGTGCCGACCGGCCCGACTCTTGTATAAGACTGCGACAACGACACCACTGCACCGTGCCCTTGTCAAGGAACACGGGTGTAACTCCATCATTTCTCTTGGGTTGTTATGTGCAAATTTTCGCGCCGCAACTTCGTCGAACGGCGCCACAGATACCAGGCGATGATCGGTGTCAGCACCAGTATGGCAACCGTTATCGGCCGATCGAAAAGGATATAACCGACGATGTCGCCCTTCGACAGGCTGATCGTCTGGCTGACCGAGCGTTCGATTTCCGGCCCCAGAATAAACGCCATCGCCAGCGGTGCGACATCGAAGTGGTACTTCCGCAAGAGATAGCCGATCGCGCCGAATACCCCCAGGACATAGAGATCGGTCGGGTTGTTGCGCACGGCAAAAACACCGGCGAAGGCGAATATAATCGTCAGTGGCATAAGCAGCGACTTGGGAATGCGAACGACCCGCGCGAAGAGCGGTATCGACAAATATCCAACGACGAGAAACAACACGTTCGCCAACACCATCGCCAGCAGGATGGCGAAGACTTGGGGGCCTTGTTCGGCCATCAACTGCGGGCCCGGCCGCATACCGACGGCAATGAAGGCGCCGAGCAGAATCGCGGTAATATTGTCGCCGGGAATGCCAAAGGTCAGCATCGGCACCAGGGTCGGTCCATTGACGGCGTTGTTTGCCGCTTCCGCCGCCGCGACGCCTTCGAGTTCACCCTTGCCGAACTTCTCTGGGTGTTTCGACGCGTTTTTGGCGGCGGCGTAACCGACAAACGCGGCCACCACCTGGCCAACGCCGGGAATGATACCGATCGACGTGCCGATTATGGTCGACCGCATGATGGTGCGTCCACAGGCGCGAAATTCGGGCCATGTAAGACGTTCGCCTTCGCGTGTCTTCAAGTTGGCATCCATATAGGCCGAGGCCTTCTTCTCGATGTTGAGGAGAAGCTCCGACAGGGCGAACAGGCCGATTAGCATCGGCAACAGACTGATTCCCGAGCGCAATTCGAAGATGCCGAAGGTAAAGCGCGACAAGGCACCGATCGGATCCTGGCCGATCATGGCGATAAACAGGCCCAGCGCCATCACCAAAAGGCCTTTCACGAATGCGCCAGAGCCGGTCGCCGAGATGACGATCAGGCTGAGAAACAGCACCGCTCCCAGTTCCGGCGGGCCAATCTTCAGGGCAATCAAGGCGATCGGAACGATGGCGAAAATGGTGAATATATCGCTGCTGAAATCGCCGACAACCGATGAGAACAGCGCCATCTCGAGCGCTTTTCGCCCTTTGCCCTGGCGCGTCAGGGCCGGTCCATCGAATGTCGTCGCCACCGCGGCGCCGGTTCCGGGCATGGATACCAAGATCGCCGGTATGCTGCCGCCATAGATGCCGCCTTTATAAATCCCCAGCAGGAACGGAATGCCGAAAATTGGCTCCAGGAAAAACACGATCGGCAGCAGGATCGCCATCGCCGTCAACGTCGTCAGCCCCGGCAAGGCGCCGACGAACATGCCGAGCAACAGGCCACCGATCATGTAGAGGATGGTTATGAACAGCGTGTCCGGATTGAACAGAATCGCGGCGCCTTGGCCCATCGAAACAATCAGGTCTTCCATCGCCTATTCGCCTTCACACCGGCGCGCTGCAGCGCGCCTTAGAACCACAAAATGTTAGGGAAAAACGGGTTTTGCGGCAGCACCACCTGCAGTAATACCCGTAGCATATTGTAGAAAACCAATGGCACGCCGATGCTGACGGCGGCGCCGGCAATCACGTGCCGGTTGCCATAAAACGTCGACAAAACAGCTAGCAAAATAATCGACGACAGCACAAAGCCCAGCCACGGCATAACCGCCGCAAGAACGAGAAAACACGCAATCGTCACCAAGACGTTGGTGATCGCTTCGCCGTTGAGGCTGCGAATGCGGTTCTCCTCGACCAACACGCGCGCGCGCCATACCAGCCAGCCGCCGGTGATGACAAAATAAACGGCAACCATCCGCGGGAAAAAATCGGGATCGAGACCCGAAGGTTTCCGGCCGAATAGCAGCCGCGGCCGTTCGACCTGTTCGGGTGTGATGATGAAAAGAACGATTCCGAAGACGATGCCGAGCACGCCAAAGACGGTGTTGAAGTTCAACCCGCCGCGTGACGCCGGGCCGCTACCGGTATCAGACATCTCCTTTTAATCCTCCCTGCGCGGCACCTTTATCGACGCCACTTGGTGTTGCCGATGCCACATGCTGTACTCACTTCGCAGCCAACGCTGCCGACGGATCGTTGCGTGGCAGCGTGACCGGCTCGCCCAACTCGTCCGACAAGTCGGCTGCCGTGTAGACATCCATCACCAGGCGCGCCTCGTCCGGCTTGACCATGACGGGCCGGTCATAGGCCACGGCCTCGACGAAGTGGATCGTCTCGTCGGCCATCGGGCCGGCGAACACGTGGTCGACCGGTTCGCCCGGCATCGATGACAGCGGATAGCGAATGCCGTGTTCGGTGGTGTTGAGTTGTACCTCTTTATGGGTGTCGTCGATGGTCAAGGCGCCTTCGGTGCCGACAACTTCGATCCAGCATTGCGAATAATTGGGATAGCCGATTGGCAGGATCCAACCGGCGCCGACGGTAACCGTCGTGCCGTCGTCCATGGTCACCATGATCCATTGGTGGTCGGGCGTGTCGCTTTTTTGCCTAAATAGCTTGCCGGACGATTGCGAATAAACGCGGATCGGCTTGCGCGGTTGCAGGCACCACAATAGGAAATCGAGGTCGTGGGTCGCTTCCATCGCTGCGGGCGACAGTTTCGAGCGCCCGGTAATCTTATTGCCGAGTTCGCGTGTCACATTGCGGCTGACCAGGCAGGTTACCGGTTCGCCGATCAAGCCTTCCTTTATGGCCTTGTTGACGTATGCGAATTTTGGTTTGAATCGCTGTGAATAGCCGACCGTGAATTTCAAATTTTTCGCCGCGGCGAGCGCGATTACGTCGTCGGCTTCCTCGATCGTCGTCGAAACCGGTTTTTCGACGAAGACGTGCTTGCCGGCTTCCAGTGCCGCTTTGATCATCGGGTAGTGGGTTGATTCCGGAGTCGCCGAAACGATGATGGCGTCAAGCTCGTCTTTCTTTAACAGCTCTTCCCAATCGGTCGTCGCAAATGCGGGGTCGGTCTCGCCCTTTACCTCGGCCAGACGGTCGGCGTTAATCTCAGCGATATGCAACTCGTCGATCAGCGGACTGCGGGCGCAGGCATTCGCGCGAATACCGCCGGTCCACCCCGTACCTATTACGCCAACGTTGATTTGCTTCATGTCTCCATCCCCTGTGACGCAACCCTTACACGCTTCGATTTATCGAATACGAACCGGTTGGGAGCGCGTTGCTTTGGCTCGAACTTAACGAGTCTTATATAAGACTTCAAGCGGCGGAAGCCTCGATTGATCCGCGTGAAGCTATCGAACGTCGCCTATCCATTGCAAGGGGCGGTTGACGCAAATCTAAAACCCGTCGCAACCGAGACGTTCAAATCACTATCTGTCACCTTGACGGTTTGAACCCTTGTTGGAGGAACTACATCCCGTATGCGTTGTAGGTGTGACTTCCGCTATGCCCCCAAAAGCGGACATTATCCGGGTTGGCGTTCACGTCCGCTTATGACCCAAAGCGAACATCGGCGGCTGCATTCTATGGTCGCACATATTGATTTGGAGAGCATTGCCATATTACCGCTGGTGGGTATTTCGATGCCGTAAGCGCCCGACCAAGGCAACTTTGCAGGTCACAGCTTGATCATTAGCCTGGTTAGCCAGCGATCATGCTCACTAGCCGGGTTTATCGATGGCGCAAGTGCGGCGTATCATCCAAGGGTAGGTAAATAACGTGGAGTTGAACAGTCATGCACCCCCGCTCACTGGTGCCCGGTAACTGCTACTTTTACGTCAACTATTGCGACGACAAACTAACGGTGCCAGGCGTTCAGACCTTGATTTATCAGTGTTGCGAGACTAGCGACGATGGCGAAAGGCATTGGCTGTTTGAGGAGCCGGGCTATGAAACGCCGCTGTTGGTTCGCTTCGCAGATAAGCAGCTTTACGGGATACTTGGATTTGAACAGCTAATTGATAAGCTGTCCGAGTGCGCGATGGATCATCCAGTCACGCCGCCCCAATCGCGACAAACTCCGCTAGGCATTAATGAACACGAGGCAGAAAGACTAAGAAATAACATACAGGATTTCTTGGAAAACGATGATTGGTACTCCGTAACCGTTACAATCTTCTATACCGACGATGGCTTATCTCTTGGTCGCACCGATGACACCGGTCTCAAGATGAGCTTCTTCACAAACCCAAGACTAGACCCTTCCGAAGAAAAGCGGATTTTCGATCTTTTCGCCGAAATAGGAACGGAGCCGCATGTTGACTATCTTAGCCAAGGTGGCAGAAAGCGTGTTCTGGATTTTGCCATATCCGACTCTCCAGTTGAAATCTTCGATTTGTGTGTCCGAGTATTGACCGAAGTGCATCGGATTCGAGGAGATGACGAGCTGAAATTCAGCTTTCACCCGATCCAATCAACTCGTGGATAGTTTCCGCGCGTTAGTTGGCAGCACTCATTATGTCCGCTTATGGCTAAAAGCGGACGTCAGCGGGTGCTGCCAGGCATGTCTGCATTACCCCCGAAAGCGGACATGGTAAGATGTGGGATTGCGGTTGCGCAACTCGCGTTTTGGTAGGTGTTCAAAACCCGTCGCGGTCGCGCCACATGGTTTCGCCGATATCGCAGGGTGGGCTGAGGCGCGCCGGTTTTTCGGCCTGAACAACGATGGGCCCGGCGCTTCGCCTCGCGAATGATGGCGGCTGTATGCCGGCGATTTCGAGCACCAGTTTGCGCCGGACCGCCCGGGCGAAATCATTGAAATCGGCGGCGACCACCAAAAAGGCGCCGGTCCCACCGATGACGCAGTCGCGGTAGTACAAATCGAGACTGCCGATATTGAAGCGCGAAAATAGTCCCATGCCTTGATCGAGGATCGGCAGGCCGTTGATCGTCACCCCTGCCGCCACCGCGCGATCGCGGGCGTTGGTTACCAAGTCGCCCCAATTGTTCGGCCCGTCGCCGGAGACATCGACGACGCGGCGAACGCCTTCGAAACCGTTGTTGTCGAACCAGGGCCGCGCGAAGTCGATGGCGACGCTGATCGAGGTTCGGCTGGCAGAGATCGGATTTCCGTGCGCGAGCGCATCGGCAAACGCGTTGGCGCTGGCCGCGCCATCGATAACAGTCCAGTCGACGACGATGTCGGCATG
>JAPUHN010000108.1 GCA_027297685.1 Alphaproteobacteria bacterium
GCGCCGATGTCGACCAGTCCTTTCTGCGTCGATTCGAGCACCTCGAACAGGTTGGCGATGGTGCCGCCATAGCCTTCGATGAAGCGCACCGTGTGATCGGTCTCCGCCGCCACCCGCTTGGTCACGTTCGGCACGAAGGTCTTCTGTAATTGGTTGACCGGCGACAGCGGCGGCGCCGGATGACCGGCGGCAATCCGTAGCGTGAAGTTGTCGGCGATAGCCGTTGAAGCCGAAAATACCAAACCGACGGAGATTGCCCCGGCGGCAGCGTAGGTTACTATGTTTTTGCGAAATTCCACGTGTTGTCTCCCTATATTATTTTACGTTGACATCGTGCGCCAACCCATTGCGGGTTAATATGCGTTTATCACGGCGGGTGACCACCGTAGCGGCCGGCAACAGAGCAGGATTTCATTGAAAAAGCTAGGCTTGTTGTCTGCAAATTATTGCTACCTCCATCGACGCTAATTTCCTTCGCTGTATATGCGACCGCCGGTATTGGCGGGGTACGTAGCGGACCGGGTGTTGCATACCGACATACCGGCTAGACTGGCGCGCCACTATGGCGAAAAGATCACCAAGAAGTGAGCAGATTAAGGCAACTGGACGCCACAGTTTGCGCGAAAAGTAGAATTGCAAGAGTTTACACCGGTCGCGATTCTGCTAGGTTCCCTGCTGCTTTCTGTCACGTGGTCGGGGGCGGTAGTAAAACCGGGTAACCGGATGCGGTGGCTTGGGCAGGGTTCGCGCCCAAGACGGAGTCCGGGGAGGGACTAAAATGGTCGACAACGTATTTAACAGTGTTACGCGTGTGTGCAGCACAATTGCGGCATTCTGGGCGTTGGCGCTGGCGTTCCTGATTCTCTACGACATAACCGGGCGCGCCTTTTTCAATTCGCCCTTCGACGGCACCATCGAGATCGTCGCCAATTCGATGGTTTCGATCCTCTTCTTGCAATTGCCCTATACGATATATCGCGGCGCCCATCTGCGCACTGCTATTGTTTATCAGAATTTGAGCGAATACGGCCAGCGCGTGATCGACGTGATCGTCGCTTTATTGGGCATCTGGTTCTTCTTTTCGATCGCCCTCGGCGCTTTTGAGGATATGATCATCGGCTGGGAGGTCGACGAGCGCGAGGGCGAGGGCTCGATCAGAGTGCCGATCTACCCGGTCCGCACGCTTCTCGTCTTCTTTGCTGGCATTTCTATGATCGCCTATGTAATTTTGGGCTGGCACGCGCTGTTCGGAACGCACCCCTTCTCGGAGGACACTGAACTAGAAAATGTCCAGGGAAGCCACGTCGACAAACCGCTTTAAGTACTAAAACCAATAATTTTGGCGGGAAAAAATGTCCGCCCAAACAGGCCTACCGGCAGGGGAACGATAGGGATATGGAACCGACTACAGTCGTAATATTAATGCTGATCGCGCTGATCGTTATGGTCGTGATCGGCATCCACATCGGCATCTCTTTGGGTATTACCGCGCTCGTGGGTACCTGGATATTGTTCGGATCCTACGCACTCGGCGCGGGACAGGTCGGTAGTACGTCGTTCTTTGCGCTGCGTAACTTTGTGTTCGCGGTTATTCCCTTGTTCGTGCTGATGGGCGAATTCGTTAGCAAGGCGGGCTCGGGAGGCGATTTGTACCGGGTTATGAATTTCGCCCTGAAGCGCGTGCCGGGGCGATTGGCGGTGGCAACGGTTGCCGGCAACGCGGTATTCGCAGCAGTCACGGGCACCAGCTTGGCATCTGCCGCGCTATTTTCGAGGCTGGCGTATCCCGAAATGATTGCGGCCGGCTACTCGCGCAAGTTCGCCCTTGGCTCGGTCGCCGGCAGTGCTTGTTTGGGCATGCTAATTCCGCCCAGCGTATTGCTTATCATTTGGGGTATCGTCACCGAAATTTCGATCGGCTTTTTGTTTCTGGCCGGCGTCCTGCCGGGCATTATTCTGGCCTCCCTGATGGCGCTCTACAGTTCCGGCACCGCGATGATCTGGCCCGAAGTGGCCCCCTCGGTCGAGGCCGCGGGCGCCGACAAACTGACCGGGAAGGAAATCATCAGCGGCGGCGGGGTCATCGCCCTGATTGTTGTTGTTCTAGGCTCCATCTGGGGCGGCCTGGCGACACCCTCCGAAGCGGCGGCCGTCGGCGCGTTGGGCGGTCTGTTACTCGCCATCGTCAAGGGGGTCCGTTGGGACGGTATCCGCGAATCGGTTATCGATTCGGGCAAGGTTATCGCACCCATCCTGTTCCTGCTGCTGACAGCGCAGATGTATGCGCGCCTGTTGACCACCGGCGGTATCGTCAACCTGATTACCGAGACCATCACCGGATCCGGCTTCGATCCCAATGTGGCTGTTCTGGTGATGATCATTATCTGGCTCATCCTGGGGATGCTGCTGGACTCGGGTTCGATTATCCTGCTTACCGTGCCGATCTTCTGGCCGATCGCGCAAAGCTTCGGCTACAACGAGTACTCCTTTGCGATCATGGGCATTCTGGCCATCGAAGCTGGCCTGCTGACGCCGCCGGTCGGCTTGCTGGTCTATGCCGTGAAGGGATCGGTGCCCGATAAATCGGTGCAGTTATCGGAGATTTTCTATGGTTCGATCCCCTATTGGATTTTGATGCTGCTGGTGTTGGGGTTCGTCTGGCTTTTGCCGGGGCTCGCCACCGAACCGATCACCTGGAGTACCGGTATCAATTTCAACCATCAGATCGGCTTCGATTGGCGCTGATTTAGCGGCACTATCTTTGACGCTTAGCACTGGCACGCCATGGGCGGCTCAGTGGGTCTGCCCAGATTATTCGGCAGCTTGCCGTTCGCCGGCAACCCGCTCGATCGCATCGACGATGGCTTGATAGCCCGTGCAACGACAGTAGTTGCCGGAAATGAACGCACGAATCTCATCGCGCGATGGGGACGGGTTCTGCGCCAGCAGTTCTTGCGCCGTAAGCAGAAAGCCCGGCGTGCAAAATCCGCACTGCAACGCGTTGCGTTCATGAAAGGCGCGCTGGAGGTCGGCAATTTCGCTACTGTCGGAAACGCCTTCGATTGTCTCGACCGTCGCGCCGTCGGCCTGTGCGGCGAGCATTAAGCACCCGCGCACGATGTCGCCATTCACGCGAATTGTACAGGCGCCGCACACACCTTGCTCGCAGCCCACATGGCTGCCCGTCAATTCCAGCTCATAGCGTACGAAATCGACCAAATTAGTTCGCGCCGGAATACGCCGGCTGACCTCTTGGCCGTTAACGGTAAGGGTTATCTCGACATTGTTGTCCATAATATATCCGATCGACTCGATGCGGGCTTAGTCGCCACTACTCTGCTAGTTCCGCCAACACACGCGCGGTGATTACACGGGCCAAATGCATTTTCATCGCCGCTGGTCCGTTTAAGTCTTCCATCGGATCCAGATCCGCGTCGAGCGCATCTTGGGCGGCCGCAACCGCCGCTTCGGAGTAAGGCTTGCCTTCCAGTGCGGCGTTTGCGGCTAGCGCCAGGATCGGCCGGTCGCCGGCGCCGAAAAAAGCGAGACGCATATCGCTGAAACTACCACCGTTGACACCACCCTGGGCGGCGACACCGATGATCGCGTAATCGCCGTGCCGGCGTGCCAATTCGGTAAAGGCGGTTTTTTCGTTGCCCGGGATGACGGGAATTTCAGCCGCGATGAGAATTTCGTCCGGCTGGCGTGCAGTCTCGAACAACCCCAGAAAAAAGTCGTTGGCGGCGACCGTTCGCGTGCCGCTTCTACTTTGCAGGACGAAGTCGGCGCCAACCGCCCGCGATACCGCCGGCAGCTCTGCCGCAGGATCGGCAAACGCAATGCTACCGCCGAAGGTGCCGCGGTTACGGATTGCCTGGTGGGCGATATGGGGCACCGCTTTGGCGACCAAGGGTGCGTGTTCAGCGATAATTGGTGACGCCGCGACTTCGCTATGGCGGACCAGGGCGCCTATGCGAACTTTTCCATCCTTCAGCTCAATACTGGATAGACCTTCGATGTGGTTGATATCGATCAGCACCTCGGGCGCCGAAAGGCGCAAGTTCAAGGTTGCCATGAGGCTTTGACCGCCAGCAAGGATGCGGGCGTCGTCGCCATGTTCGTCCAGAAGATCGAACACTTGGTCGAGCGTCAGTGCACGCACATAAGCAAAAGGTGCAGGCTTCACGTTACTCCCCCCTGTTCGACTTACCGCTTCGCTCGGCGGTTTGCCGCGGCATGTGTGGTCGCTGCACGAGCCCCCGCGCAGCGGATCACATTGTACGCGTATGAAGGCCCCGGCGAAAGTTATCCGTGACAAAAAGGCGGGATCCGCGATTGCGGGCTGATGGTTCTGAAAATTAGCAGCGACTAGGATCTGCAAGATCAATATCGTCAGGCAGAAAGCTTAAATTCGCTTCCAGGACGATATCGGCGGTTTTTCGAATGTGGGCGCATTGGATCGCAACTGCGCGGTCGGCGTCGCGGCTAAGCGTCGCCTCCATCAAGTCTTTATGTTCGTTGCGTTCATTGCGCTTGGGATAGCTCACCGCGGCCGCGAGTTGGCGATAGCGATCGGCTTGATCGACCAACTGCTCGCAGAATCCGAGGAGCCAATGGGAACCGCAACAGGCGATGATCGCGTTATGAAAGTCGCGATGCAGTCCTTCCCATTTGGCATTGAACGCGTAGGTCAAATCCTCTGACGAGCGGGGCGTCCGCGAGAGCCGGTGGAAGGAGAGGACGATTTGCTCTTCCCATGCATCGTCGCCCCATTCGATGGATTCGCGAATAGCGATTTCCTCGATCCAGCAGCGAGTCTTGGTCAGTTCGACTAAACCCGCCTTGCTGACGCCCGCGACATGAAAACCGCGCTGGTCTTCGCGGCAAACGAGACGTTCAGTCGACAGTCGATTGAGGGCTTCGCGAACCGGACTTATTCCGGCATTGTAGCGTCCGCGTAGAAACTCCGATCGCAATTTTTCGCCGGGTCGCAAATCTCCGGTCAGTATATCCAGCCGCATTTTGACATAGACCGAGGATGCCACAGTGGTGCTAGGGCTTTTTGCGCCGTTGCGGGAGTCTGCAAATGGCCGATGTTCATCCATACCCGGTTCCTTCAGATAAGCTGATTATTGCAATCCAACTTTAGTATAGTTTCCTATTAATTTCCAAATTCATTTAACTCTCTTAGCGATTTGGAATTCTATCGCTTGCACGACCGATAGACGCCACTCTAAATGATTCTATCGGAATTC
>JAPUHN010000109.1 GCA_027297685.1 Alphaproteobacteria bacterium
TGTTCCTTGTGACCCCAGAACCGCTCAATCTCGCAAAGGCGCGAACAATAGTCGCCAACCAAAACGCTCGCCTCCTCAGTCACTTGCTGGAAGGTGCATGTTTTCATGAATTTTCCCACCCACAGGCCGCCGGTGTAGCGGGCCGCGCCCTTGGTCGGCAGCGTGTGGTTTGTCCCGATGACTTTGTCACCATAGGACACGTTGGTCTCCGGACCCAGGAACATCGCACCATAATTGGTCATCTTGTCGAGGAACCAGCGCGGTTCCTCGGTCAGGATTTCGACATGCTCAAAGGCCAATCGGTCGGCCTCGGCCAACATCTCATCGCGGTTGTCGCACAGGATTATCTGGCCGTATTCTTTCCACGCTACGCCGGCAATGTCGGCCGTCGGCAGCACCTTGAGTTGCCGCGCAATCTCTCCCGGGACCGCTTCGGCGAGTTCGCGCGACGTTGTGATCAGCGCCGCCGGCGAGGTTGGCCCGTGTTCGGCCTGGCCAAGCAAATCGACGACGACGATCTCCGGGTCCGAGGTGTTATCGGCGACGACCAAAATTTCAGTCGGGCCGGCAAATAGGTCGATGCCGACCTTGCCATAAAGCTGCCGCTTCGCTTCGGCAACATAGGCATTCCCCGGGCCAACAAGCATCGCCACCGGATCGATCGTCTCGGTGCCGATCGCCATCGCCGCGACTGCCTGGACTCCGCCGAGGCAATAAATCCCGTCGGCGCCCGCCAGGTACATGGCGGCAATAGTGGCGGCATGGGGGCCGCCTTCGTTGGGAGGCGTGCAGGCAATGACCCGGGGCACTCCTGCCACTTTGGCCGTGACGATGCTCATATGGGCCGACGCCACCATGGGATAACGGCCGCCGGGGACATAACAGCCGACACTGTTAACCGGAATGTTACGGTGACCCAGGGTGACGCCCGGTAGCGTTTCGACCTCGACGTCGCGTAATGCGTCTTTTTGTATCTGCGCAAAATTGCGCACCTGTTCCTGGGCAAATTTAATGTCGTCGATGGTCTGTTGCGGCAAGGAATCGACCAATTGCATTATCTCGCCATCGCCGAGGCGAAAACTCTCCGGCGACCACCCGTCGAACTTTTCCGACAATCTGCGAACCGCCGCATCTCCGCGGCGGCGAACGTCGTCGAGAATGCCTTCGACCGTTTCGCGCACCTTGGAATCGGCTTCGTCGGCCGCGTCGGCGTCCATACCCGTTTTAAGGAATTCGATTGCCATTGTTCTTTTCCCTGTCAGGCAAAATTACCGGGCCACGCAGAACGTTCGGCGCATCAAACGCCGGTTTCGACCACCCTACGCAGGATCTGACGGCGGTTGCTGGTAAAGGGCCGAACCTGCTCCGGCCAGCGGCCCGCCTCGACCGCTGCGGCCCACGCGTCGCTCACGAGGACATCCGGGCTCTCGATTTCATAGACCGCCGAGTATTTCGGCTCATCACCCACCGCAACGCTCCGCTCTTCGCCGCCAATGCTCACGATGAAAGGCTCCGCGACACCGCGCGTGACCGAAATAACGCCGGGCACCTTCAGAAGCGCCGGCACATGCTCGGTGTCGTATACTTCGTTGAGCAACGCCTCTTTTTCGGGCGTGATATCCATGCTGGCGATGAAAACGTATTTCGTCGTAACCGGCATAAGAGCCTCCCCTTCGATAGGCAAAAAGGGGCCAACGATCGCTCGCCGGCTCCTCGCATTAAACTGGTTGCAGTTTCCCCGGCTATTTTATTGCTTGTGGGTTGATCGGCGAACCAACGCCACGGGTCACCGGCAAGGGCGGCGCAACGAACATGAACTCGTAGACACCGTCGTCGGCGCAATCGTGGGCGAGATCCTTGAGATAGAATATCTCGCCCATGGTAATACCGATCATCGGAATGACGATCCAATGCCACGGCTGGAAGACATCGTCGGTCTCGTTGGGGATCACTTCGCAGCCCCAGGTATCGGCGCAAATCGCGGCGATCTCGGTATCCTTCATCCATTCGACCGTGTGAAACGACACGCCCGGCGCATCGCCACCGGCGTAGCCACCCCATTCGCCGTTCTTCAGGCAACGTTCCATGTGGCCGGTTCGGTAGATGACGGTGTCGCCCCGCCTGATTTCGACGCCCTGTGCTTTAGCGCAGGCATCGAGGTCATCGGCTTCGATGGCCGTGCCGTCATCGAGGGACTCGACGCCGGCCCAGCGCGCGATATCGAGCAAAACGCCGCGGCCGACCATCTTGTCGCGCATCTTGTGGATGGCATTCTTCTCGGCCCCGCGCGAACCGACTAGTGTCGCGTCGTAGCCATTCCACATCTTGCCCTGGTTAAAAACATGGCCCAGGGCATCCCATTGGGTGCCGCATTGCAGCGGCAGCGAGATGGCATCATCGGCATATTGATTGGGATATTTCTTGCCAGGCACCGTCTGCTTGCCCAGCACCGCGTCGGTGCCGGTCGCCAACATTGTGTGGATCGGGTTCCAGCGGCCGCCGAAAAGACCATTCTGGGGACCCTCGTCGTCGAAGTTCAGACCGAGCGCAAACACCTTGCCTTTTTTCACCAGGCCGGCAGCGTTGATTCGGTCCTCGTCGGTGACGTAATTCTGGGTGCCCCATTCATCGTCAGGCCCCCATTTTCCCCACTGCTTGCACTTCTCCGTCATCTCCTGGATGAGGTCCATGTCAAACCGGTACTTTTCTTCGTCGTAACGGTGCATTTATCTCCCCCTTTTTCAGCCTTATTTTTCGATTGGTGGCCGTGTTTGGTTCTGTTCGATTGGATTATTGCTCAGATGCCACACTGCTAATAGCCCGGTTACTTAATCGCTTGGGGGTTTATCGGCGAGCCGGTACCGCGGCTGATCACTAGCGGCGGCGCACAAAGGAAAAATTCGTAGACGCCGTCCTTGGCACAATCCTCGACCAGTTCGCGCAGATACCAAATCTCGCCGTGAACGATGCCGATATAGGGAATGGTGACCCAATGCCACGGCTGGTTGGTGCCGTCGACGGTTGCGTTCGGCCGCACCTCGATACCCCAGGTGTCGGAGCAGATACCGGCGATTTGCTTTTCATGGATCCAATCGCAGGTCTCGAACGCGAGCCCCGGCGCATCGCCGCCCGCATAACCGCCCCAATCGCCCTTATCGAGGCAATCGGCCATCTGACCGGTATTGATAATTACGAAGTCGCCGCGCTTGATCTCGACGCCCTGCTTCTTGGCGGTCGCGTTGAGGTCGCGGTTGGTAATACCGTAGCCATCGGCCAGCCGTTTTTTGCCCTTATGGCGGGCGACGTCGAGCAGAACGCCGCGTCCGACCATCTTGTCGGCGAAATGTTCGATGCCGTTTTTGTGGGCGCCGCGCGCATCGACCAAGGTGGCGCTGTAGCCGTTCCACATTTTATCGCCGACAAACACGTGGGCGAGCGCATCCCACTGGCTTGCCGCCTGGGTCGGCAGGTTTATGGCGTCGTCGGCGTAGCGCATGCCGACCAGTGGTTCCTGGATACCCTGCACCGCGTCGGTGCCGGTCGCCAACATCTGATGCATCGGGTTCCAACGGCCGCCGAACAGACCCCGCTGGGGGCCATTCTCGTCGAGTTCGAGGCCAAGGCGAAACGTTTTACCCTTGCGGATCAGTTTGGCGGCTTCGACAATATCCTCCTGAGTGATGTAATTGAGCACGCCCAACTGGTCGTTCTTACCCCATTTACCCCAGTTGCTGAGTTGCCTTCCTTTGCGCAATACATCGGCTTTGCGCAGTCCCTTTTTGCGGCTGGCCGCACGTTTGGTCGCTGCCTTTTTCGCCGCTGGTTTTCTTGCCATTATGTCCTCGCCCTGTAAATTTATTGCAGATTGCTCGGCGCGTTGCCCGCCAACAGCGCCCGCAACCAGTTCACGTTTTGCGCGCGCAAGATTTATCGTTACAGCGGGAGTCTTTGGCAAGGGTATATTCATATATGCGCCCAACCATTTCGGTCTAAACCGTGGTGGCGATAATTCGCTGCCCCTAATCCGCCCTGCCGCGCAAAGCGTCGATGAAGCAATTTGAACTAAGGAGTGATCACCATGAGCGTTGCCGAAACCGAAGGCCTGCAAACTCCCACCATGCGCTTGGATGGCTTGACCGCGGTGGTCACCGGCGCCGGCCGCGGGCTCGGTGAGGGCTGCGCCATCGCTTTGGGCGATGCCGGCGCGGAGGTTGTTCTGATCAGCCGCACTCAGAAAGAACTCGACGCAGTCGCGCAGACCATTACCGAGCGTGGCGGTGAGGCCAAGGCAATGGTTTGCGACGTCACGGATGCCGTACAAATCAAAGCAACAATCGAGGGGCTCGAGCGGATCGACATTTTAATGAACAACGCCGGGGCGAACATTCCCGAGCCTTTCATCGACGTCACCGAAGAACATCTGGACTTTCTGCTCGAGCTCAACGTCAAGTCGATGTTCATGGTCGCACAGGCCGCGATGCGCCGCATGCTCGCCGGTGGCCGGGGTGGAAGTATGATCCATATGTCCTCGCAAATGGGACATGTGGGCTCGCCACGCCGCACTGTTTATTGCCTAACCAAGCACGCCGTCGAAGGCATGAGCAAAGCCATCGCAGCCGAAGGTGCGGCCGCGGGAATTCGCAGTAACTGCATCGGTCCGACCTTTATCGAGACGCCAATGACCAAACCGATGTTCGAGAACCCGGAATTCCACACCTTTGTATTGGACCGGATACTGATGGGCCGTCTCGGCAAAATATCCGATATCACAGGATCGGTGGTGTTCCTTGCATCGCCCGCCTCGGCGCTGATAACCGGGGCCAGCTTGACCATTGACGGTGGCTGGACGGCGGTCTAGTCGCGTCTCCACGGAAGGCCCTCGCGGTATCCGGTGCAACGTGGTTGTACCGGGGCCCATCGACAACAGTTTCCAATTGGAGATCGAGCATCGCATTCCCCTGCGCCGCTAAGGTCCTGCTAATAATATGGCCAGACGGTACCGTTCGTCGCTTCGGATATGAGCGATTTCAGCACCGAAGAAGCGCTCATTGCCGATGCTGGAATGGCCTGCCAACAGCGCGCTTTTTGCGGAAGTGCACGTATCAATCTAGGCATAGAGCGTTAACACAGGCGCCTAACTACATATAATATATAACTTTCTTGGTAGAGTTTTCACCAAAAGGACAAATTGCTACACTGCAAAAAATAGCAATCTAATTGAGAGGAGGTTACTCGTGGCCGCTCGTGACGAGACCTACAATTACCCCCGCTTCAAGATGAGTAATTACGAACTGGGGTATTTTCCCGGACCGAAAGCCGGCGAGGACGTCGACTATGACTACACGTTGACCGATCTCGACGGCAATACCGTCCAGCTTTCCGACTATAAGGGCAAATGGTTGGTCATTGAATCCGGCAGCCTGACCTGCCCGATGTACGTCAAGAACGTAAAACGCTTCGCCGCGCTGCAGGAAAAATATTCCGATGTCGAATGGCTGGTGGTTTATGTGCGCGAGGCGCATCCCGGCGAGCGAGCGCATCAGGCGACGACGATCGAAGAGAAGATCGCCTACGCCAAGCGTAACCGCGACGACTACAACGAAGCCCGCAAGATCGCCGTCGACGACGTCAAGGGAACATGGCACCACAATTGGGGCCTGCTGCCCAACACCGTCTACGTGATTAATCCGGACGGCAAGGTGGTCTATCGCGCCGACTGGTCGTTCGCGCACAATGTCGACCGGGTACTGTCGAACCGCGACGAGATCGATACCAACGAGCACGTCGTGATAATCGGCGCCGCGCCATGGATCACCATACCGGTCACCCTGAAAGGCGGCTGGATCGCGCTGTACGATATATTTAAAGTCCTCCCCAAGGTTTTCTACGAGCATTTCAAACTCGATATCCAGACTTGGTGGAACAAACGCAAAAATAAACCCGCGGCGGCCGCCGAGTAGGCGAACCGCCGTTCCAAGTTCGAGAGGTCGGGTGGCGTCGCCCGGCCTTTTGTTTTACGCGTCCCTACGGCTTATCGTTCCGATCGCCAGCTAGTACCCAAGCCCCTTGCGCTTGCACGGCGGCACGATATTATCGCCGCCTGTTCCTCCGAGTGTTTCAAACAAGAAATAGGCACCCGCAATAATAGCGCTTGGGACGGGACGGGCACCGAATGTATCGGCTGCATGATTGCTAACGCGCACAGGCGATCGTTCCGCGGTGGAACGGCTCGATCCGGTCGTCGCCGCCCGAATTTAGATAATCAACTACCCAGGGAGCGGGATTATGAGTGGTGCTGACACGGCGTGGATCCTTACATCCACCGCACTCGTCCTATTTATGACATTGCCTGGACTGGCGTTGTTCTATGGCGGCTTGGTGCGCGCGCAGAACGTGCTTTCCGTGCTGATGAACTGTTTTGCCATCGCCTGTGTGATATCGATTGTCTGGTTGGTACTTGCCTATAGCATCGCCTTCGGCGACGGCGGCGCCGGCAACCAGTGGTGGGGCGGCCTGGGCAAATGGTTTTTAGCCGGCGTCGACGTCGACACCGTGTCCGGTACGATTCCTGAATCCCTGTTCTTCATGTTCCAGATGACTTTCGCTATCATCACCCCGGCCTTGATCGTTGGCGCCTATGTCGAACGAATTCATTTTTCGTTCGTCATCGTGTTTTCCGTGATCTGGGTCTTGTTGGTCTACGCACCCGTCGTCCATTGGGTGTGGGGCGGCGGCTTCCTCGCCGATAAGGGCGTGATCGATTTTGCCGGCGGCATCGTCGTTCATATAACCGCCGGTGTTTCGGCGCTTGTACTGGCGATTATGCTGGGACGACGGCGCGGCTTCCCGAGCGAACTGCAGGCGCCGCATAATCCCGGCATGACGATGATCGGCGCTGCCATGTTGTGGGTCGGCTGGTTCGGTTTCAATGCCGGGTCCGCCTTGGCGGCCGACGGATCGGCCGGCATGGCGATGACGGTAACGCACATCTCGGCTGCCACCGGAGCAATCGCTTGGTCGGTCATGGAGTTGATACGCTACCGCAAGGCCAGCCTGATCGGCGCGGTAACCGGAATGGTTGCCGGCCTGGCGACCATTACGCCGGCCTCGGGCGTGGTGGGCCCTGTCGGCGGTTTGGCGCTCGGCCTTGCTGGCGGCGTGGTTTGCTTCACAATCACCCAAATGATCAAGCAGAAGTTCAAGATCGACGATTCGCTCGACGTGTTCGCCGTCCATGGTGTCGGCGGCGCGCTTGGCACCATGTTGGCGGCGATCTTCGCCAGCACCGCGCTCGGCGGCAACGGTTTGACCGAAGGTGTGACCATCGTCGGCCAGCTTGGCGTTCAGGCCTATGGCGTTATTGTCGGCGTGGTATGGGCGGCGGTGATCACGTTCATCATCGTGAAAGTCATCGCGATGTTCGTTCCCTTCCGCGTTAAAGAAGAAGACGAGGTCCAGGGCCTCGACCTTGCGATGCACGGTGAACGTGGCTACCACACTCTATAAAGGGTCGCGCTTGCGCGGGACCAAATTCGATGACACCGGGTTCGGGGCGGCTGGCTTGAATCCGGCAGCCAAATAAGCGGAGAGCACAATGAAATTTATCGTTGCTATAGTTAAACCGCACAAACTCGACGATGTCCGCGAAGCGCTTACCGGGATTGGCGTCGAGGGTTTGACCGTTAGCGAGGTCAAGGGGTATGGCCGGCAGAAAGGTCAAACGGAAATCTATCGGGGCGCCGAGTACCAAGTAAATTTCGTGCCTAAAATTAAGGTCGAAGTTGCCGTCGACGATGGCCTGGCCGACAACGCGGTCGAGGCGATCCGTCAGGCGGCGAACACCGAAAAGATCGGCGACGGCAAGATATTCGTCTTCGAACTGCAACAGGCGGTGAGGATACGAACCGGCGAGACAGGTGAGTCGGCCCTATAGCGTTTGGTAGCTTGCGGTTACTCGGGTTCGCCGAGGCCGACCTGGCGCTCGATGTGCCGGATGGCGGCGGTTAAATTGTCCGCCCCTTGTCCACCGGCGACGGTGGCGAGGTAGAGTTGGCGTACCGTGTCAGCAATCTCGGTCGGTACGCCGACGCCCGCGGCGGCCTCGCAGATCAACCCCATATCCTTGGTCATAAGATCGGTCGAGAACGCAGGGGAAAAATCGCGCGCCTTCAACGGTGGCAGGCTGTACTTGATCAGGGGCGAAGCAACGACGCTATCGCCGATCACATCGAGCATGATGTTCCAATCGAGGCCGCCTTTACGTCCGAAGGTCAGCGCCTCGGCGAGCGCGGCGATGGTCGACGCAGCAAGCAGGTTTAGAACCAGTTTCATATACCGCGCCTGTTCACCCTCACCGACATAGAACTGAATGGCGGCCATTGCGACAAACAATGGTTCGCAACGTTCATAGGCGGAACCAGGCCCCGATGCCATGATCGTCAGATTACCTGCTTCGGCGAGGATGGTACTGCCCGATACCGGCGCGCGTACAAAGGCGATACCGGCCGTATTTGCCGCGACGGCAATTTCGCCCGAAACTTCCGGCGACACCGTGCTCATATCCACATATACCGTGCCGGCCTGCATCGCCGACAAAACGCCGCCATCACCCAGCGCAACGGCCCGCAGGACGTCGTCGTCGGAAATCATCGAAAACACAAACTCGGCATCTGCAGCGACATCGTGGTTTGAGCCCCCAGCCCGCGCCCCGGCGGCGACTGAGGCAGACATGTTGTCAGCGACAACATCGAATACCGCGACACTGGCGCCCTCGCCGATAAGGCACTGGCTCATCGGCGACCCCATATTGCCTGTGCCGACCCAGCCTATCCTTGTGCTGGCGATGCTCATGTCTGTCCCCCCCTTTTATTATCTGCGTTATTGGCATTATTGGCGCGGGCCGGCCTATTCTGGTAGCCGCAGATTAACACGACGACACACTCGGCCCACTACAGGGCATAGGGAAGCGATACGACCATGAGCCGAACTGCTGCAATTTTCATCCTCCTCGCCGGCTCAAATGGCCTTTTCGCCGTGCTCGCCGGGGCTTGGGCAGCGCATGGATTCGGCATCCCGTTAATCGCCGGTGGCGGCGAGCTGGCGGACTCCGGTAGCCGCTTTCAGATGTGGCATGCACTTGCGCTATTGGGACTTGCGGCAGCGCACGAATACACGCCTTCCGCGCCCGCCGGTATGGCGCGGCTGCTCGGCACCCAATCCCTGATCCGGCTTGCCGGTATCGCCTTCGCTATCGGTATCGTCGGGTTTAGCGGTGGCCTCTACGCCACCGCCGGGGGCGCCCAGATTTCGAGCCTGGCACCGATCGGCGGCACAGTGCTTATGGCTGGCTGGCTGCTGTTGGCACTGGCCGGCGGCGTGGCGATATTTTCACGACCGGCGCCAACCGGGTGAGCCGCCCGCCGCACCCGTGTCGAGACCGACCGCACGCAATCGAGCGGCCGACCCCATTCCTGGCGACGAAGTTTGACCGCGCCTACTGGCACGAACCGCCAGAATGATTTATGGAGGCGCCGGCGGTATTCAGTACTCGCCGGCCACGCGATTATCACAAGTCTCGGGACACCCTCATGACCGACAACAACGGCGCCCTCGCCGGCATCACCGTCCTCGACCTCACCCGTGTCCTGGCCGGACCCTACTGCACGCAATTGCTCGGCGATCTTGGCGCCGATGTGATCAAGATCGAGCGCCCTGGCGCCGGCGACGACACGCGCAAATTCGCGCCGCCTTTCGTCACCGACGATGCCGGCAACGAGACAACGGAAAGCGCTTATTTTATGAGCGCCAATCGCAATAAGCGTTCCGTCGAGGTCGATCTCGCCAACGATGCCGGGCAAGACATCGTGCGGCAACTCGCCTTACAGGCGGACGTGCTGGTGGAAAATTTCAAGACCGGCAATCTGGCCAAATACGGCCTTGGATACGACGATCTGAAAGACGCTAATACAAAGCTGATCTATTGCTCGATCACCGGCTTCGGCCAGACCGGCCCCTATGCGCAACGGCCCGGCTACGACTTCTTAATCCAGGGTATGGGCGGCATAATGTCGATCACCGGCGATCCCGACGGCGAGCCGCAAAAGGTCGGCGTACCGATCGCCGACATCATGTCGGGCATGTTCGCCGCGGTCGCGGTTAACGGGGCGCTGCGCCATGCCGCTGTTACCGGTCAGGGCCAATATATCGATATCGGCATGCTCGACACACAGGTCGCCTGGCTGGTCAATCAAGGCATGAATTTCATTCATTCGGGCAAGGCCGAGCGGCTCGGTAATGCCCATCCCAACATCGTTCCCTACCAGGTATTCAAGAGCGCCGACGATCACATCGTGCTGGCGATCGGCAACGACGCCCAATTTCGCACCTTCTGCGAGTTTGCCGGCGCGCCTGATTTGCCCGGCGATCCGATGTTTGCGACCAATGATGCCCGGGTGAAAAACCGTGCCGCGACCGTGGCCAAAATCCAGGCGATCATCGAACGGCAGCCGTCGCAATATTGGCTGGAAGAGTTGGAAAAGTTGAAGATCGGCTGCGGCCCCATCAACACCCTCGATCAAACATTCGCCGACCCCCATGTGCGCGCGCGCGAAATGGTGATCGAGGTGCCGCACCCGCTGATCGAGAACGGCGGCGCCAAACTGATCGCCAGCCCGCTTCGCCTTTCGGAAACGCCGGTCGAATACCGCCGCCACCCGCCCCTGCTCGGCGAACACACGCAAGAAGTTCTGGCCGAGAAACTGGGACTCGACGAGGCGGCGCTGGCCGAATTGAAATCTAGCGGCGCGATCGGCTGAAGCGCTCTGCACGAGAGGGAATGGGACGATGAGCGGTGAGCGGATCTGCGAGGTCGACGAACTCGGCGAGATGGAGGCGCGTGGTTTCGTTGGCCGCGTCGACGGCAAGCAGCGCAACATCTTCGCCGTCCGCCGTAATGGCGAAATCTACATTTACCTCAATCAGTGCCCGCACGTCGGCTCGCTGATCGACCACATCCAAGGCCATTTCTTCGCCCCCGACGGTGTGCACCTGCGCTGTGGCATGCACGGCGCGATTTTCCGGATCGAGGATGGCGTGTGTGTGACGGGTCCGTGCGAAGGGGAGTCGTTGCGCCGCCTGGCGACCGAGATACGCGACGGCGGCGTGTTTCTGGTGGAGTAATTTCGGCACAGATACGACCGTATTTGAGCGCCTGCCGGTACGCGAGTTGGGCAACTGTAATCCAACATCTTCCCATGTCCGCTTATCCGTTGATTTCGTCCGCTTTACCCCCGAAAGCGGACATTCCGGACAGGTCCACCAATGTCCGCTACTAGCCAAAAGCAGACATGACGTAGCGTTGTGAAAGGGCTATCGGGATTGTGAAGATATGCCCGAAGCAACGACCAGCAATACGCCAGTTGTAACGACGATCACGCCGATGATCGCCAACGCAGAAGGTATTTCGTTCAGAACCGGGATAGCCATGAGGGTTGCGAGTGCTGGTCCCGCCGACATGATCGCAGCTATGGCGATCGGTCCGAGCACTCGTGCGCAATAAGCTTGGCTGTAACCGCCAATCATCACGCCCCAAACCCCTAAAATCGCAGCCTGCAGAAGAATGTCGTCCATCGGCGCAGTTGCGATGCCGCTGGGCAGGAATAGCAACCACAGTGGCACATAGAATATCGCGCTAACGATTACCGTACCGAGGATCGCTTCTGTCGCGGACAGCCCCCAGTAACGGATGGCGCCGTACCAGATGGCCACGGATAACGCGGCCCCGAGGAAAAACAAATGGCCGCGCCATTGTCCGGGCACCCCAAATGCCAGCGCATCCCATCCAACGATGGCCACGCCGGCGCCAGCGACAAGAATGCCCAGCGCCTGCCAGCGCAGCGGCGATTGCCGGTACCAAAGCCAGCCGACGATCGCGGTTGCGAGAGGAAGCGTGCCGTTGAGGACGATCGCTGCGTGCGACGCGGGCGCCAATGTCATGCCGAAGAACAGCAAGAGGATAAACGGCGGGCCGGCAAACACCGCGAGCACGAAATGTTGCCCTATCGACAGCTTTCGCGGCCAGAAGCGGATCATAAGGGGTATAGCGACCAGCGCGCTTGCCGCATGCCGCAGTCCGGCCAGGTCATAGATCGTCAGCGCATCGCTCGTCGCGCCAAGGCGTCCAACGACGAGCATGGAGGCAAATCCAAACACACCTAAGAAACCTGCGCCAATGCCAAGTAAAAGGTTGGGGTTCTTCGCACCGACATCCGTCGCCATTTCGACTCCCACAGCTGATACGGCGTTTCGCACTGTTCGTGAGGCTACGCCGACACGGCGAGGTCGAATTGACATTAACCTAACGTTGAAGCTAAGGCAGACCGCGCACCGAGTCTTTGATTAAGATCATTTTGGCAGCGTTTTCTTGATTTTTCCGTGTCCACAGAAAGTGCTCTGCGAAGAGTCATAAATGTCCGCTTTGGGTCAGGAACGGACATTAGCCGCTCTGGAATTTATGTCCGCTATGGCCCCGAAAGCAGACATTAGTTTGCAGGGTACGCACTGGGGATACGAGATACCGGTTTGGGATAGACGCCTTGCCCTAATTCCGGATGGAAAGAAACATCGACAGCGCGACGCTCTCCAAATTTTGCAATCCCGCCTTCATCTCCTACACATCCTACTTCTTCCAATCGTCCGCGGGATTGAAGCTCTCGTCCTCCGCCAGAACGCCTCGTCCCGGGACAAAATTCACCTCGACTCGTATCCCGTCGGGATCCTCGCACAGGACGTAATAGTAACCGGGTGCCCAAGGTCCTTCCTTGGCTGGGCTGACGATGTGCGCGTTCATGTCTTCGAGGAGTGCCTCGACTTGATCAACGTCGTCACGCGAGCGGGCGCGGAAGCAGACGTGGTGTAGCCCGACCCGCCCCTGAATGAAGCGCTCTCCGGCGTAGGCGGGATCGCAAGGCTGGAGGCCCAGCGCGGTACGCCCGCCCACGAAATAGCACAAATCGCCGCCGTCGTAGACACACTCCAAGCCGAGCGCCGGCATCAGCCGCCCGTAAAAGTCCTTGGCCTCGTCATACTGACTTACAGTCAGGATTACATGCGCCATACCGTTGATTTCAATCATGCTCGCCTCTGCTAATATTCCCGGTTTTCTGCGGCTATCCCTTGACACCTACGTACTATACCATGACATTACCATGACAATGGTGTGCGTGA
>JAPUHN010000011.1 GCA_027297685.1 Alphaproteobacteria bacterium
TTCCGATCTGAGGGTGACGTACACGACACCTTTGAACGGGGTGCACGTCACCTTTGGAATTTTCGGGATTTGCGGGGGTCGATTTTTCGCCCGCTGACGCGCTTTCCTCAAAGGTGGTGTCCACGTCACCTTTGGCCAGCGCGTCTCTACGGGCCTTAAATTTAGCTACTCGTCGGTCATGCTCGAACTTAGTCGCCACGAAACACGGCCAATTGATTTCGTACCAACACCGCCTGGTGTAGCGTGCGCCGTAGGCTGTCCAGGTAATATAGCCGGCCTTCCGTAGGGCCTTCCTTGCAGCCTTAACGGTGCGGACATCGTAGAGCGTCTCGGCCGCGATCATCTCGATCGACGGATAACACCGCTTCTCGACGCGCAGGTCCTTCAGATTGTACCGGTCGAGCAAGACGTGGCCGACGGCAATCGCCGCGCGCGACATGGAACGGTCCATCGTCAGCGCGAACATCGCCTTCTGTTTGTCGAGGCCGTTGATGGCGCTCATGTCAGCCCTCCAGCAGACTGCACCAGACGACAATGCGGCGGTGGCCAAACTTAATCGGTTGAGAGAAATTAGTTGCATTTGTAACTAAATATGGTAATTTCAGCATTGCTGATGCCTCTGCTTTAGCCGGTTGGATGAACAGCAAAAGCCCAGCACAGGCTTGCCCCGGTGCTGGGTTTCTTTTTTGGGAATGGGGGAACGGCACGCGAACATTTTCCCCGGGTTTTCCCCGGTGGTTCGACGTGGTTCACGGGGTGTTCGCGCGAACTCGCGGGTATTGACCGCGAGGCGCGAACCCCGATTATCGTTTAATTTCAGAGGGGTAGATGGTGCCGCCGGGAGGAATCGAACCTCCGGCCCCGCCCTTACCAAGGGCGTGCTCTACCCCTGAGCTACGGCGGCACTTGGTCGCTATTTAGTCGCTACTGACGCGTTATGCCACAGGATTCTCCGGAGCGGCAATAGCGACGGGTTCGCACAACGCTTGCCTTCGGCCCGGCCGGCTGGTGCAATGCACCGCTGGGCGAGGGGTGAGGGATCGTTGGGAGACTTGGGGAAATGTTCGAACGGCTGAAACAAGAACTCGAGCGGCATCGCCAACGGCCGTTTCTCGAGGCGGCAATGGCGGCGTGCGCGTTGATGGCATCGGCCGACGACGAGGTGAGCTTTTCCGAGCGTACGCGCATGGACGCGGTGCTGGAGAGCCTAGCGGAGTTGCGCATATTCGATCCCCACGTCGCGGTCAATCTGTTCAATGACCGGCTCGAGGCCCTGCAGGTCGACCGGGATGACGGGCGGGCGGCGGCGTTCGAGGCGATCCGCCGTGGCGCAACGGCCGAGGGTGCGGGCGAACTGTTGGTGCGCATTTGCGTGGCGATCAGCCTGGCCGACGGCAAGTTCGCCACCAGCGAGCGCGCCATGCTGGGCCTGATCTGCGCTTCGCTCAATTTGGCGCCGACGGTTGTCGACGAGGCTCAGGCGGCGCTCGCTACGTAGGCATCGAGGCTTTGATGCAGCGCGGCGATTTCGGTTGCGGGCAGGAACGCGGCGTCGAACCCGTTGCGAATCAGAGCCACCACATCGTCCTGGGTTAATTCCAGCGCTGCCGCCACCGCCAAAAAATTTTCGTTGATATAGCCGCCGAAATAGGCCGGGTCGTCGGAATTCACCGTCACCTTGAGGCCGGCCGCGAGCATCCTTTTGAGCGGGTGCGCTGCCATCGTTGCGAAGACGCCGAGCCGGATATTGGATAGCGGGCACACGGTCAGCGGCGTCGCAGTATCGACCAGGCGCTGGACCAGGGCGGGGTCTTCGATCGACCGTACCCCGTGATCGATTCGGCGGACTTGTAGAATGTCGAGCGAGGCGGCCACGTTGGCCGGCGGGCCTTCTTCGCCGGCATGGGCAACCGCCAAGAAACCCTCGTTTCGGGCGCGGGCGAACACCCGGGCGAACTTCTCGGGTGGGTGTCCGAGCTCGCTGGAGTCGAGCCCGACGGCGATAATTTTGTCGCGGTGTTCGAGCCCTTGGTCGAGGGTTCGTTCGGCCGCTTCTTCGTCGAGGTGGCGCAGGAAACACATGATCAAGCCCGTCGACAGGCCAAGCTGCGCTTTGGCGTCGTCGAGCGCGCGGGTGAGGCCCGAAATCACCGTATCGAAGGCAATGTTGCGGTCGGTGTGGGTCTGCGGATCGAACATGATTTCCGTGTGGGTGACGTTCTGCGCATGGGCTTTTTGCAAGTAGGCCCAAGCCAGGTCGTAGAAATCCTGCTCGCGCACTAAAACGTTGGCGGCGGCAAAATAGATATCGAGGAAATCCTGCAGGTCGCCGAACTGGTAGGCGGCGCGGACGTCGTCGGCGGAATTATATCCGGTGTCGATACCATTGCGTCGGGCCAGCGCGAACATCAAATCGGGCTCGAGCGTTCCTTCTATATGTACGTGAAGTTCGGCTTTCGGCGCGCCGCAAATAAATTCGTCGAGTGAGGTCACTGGAAATTCCTGCGCCATTGTCGGAGCGAGACAGCGTAGGATAGTGCCTGACGTCGCGCCAGCGTTGCAAAAACCCGCTGGCGTTGCAAAGGAATGAGGAGACGACATGCTAAAACTAACCAACCCGGATACGCTGTTCCCGCCGCCGAGCAATTACAGCCACATCGTTGAAATCCCCGGCGGGTCGAGGATGGCCTTCATCTCAGGCCAGGTCGGCGCACGGCCGGACGGCAGTTGCCCGGAAGATTTCGCCGCCCAGGTCGAGCAGACCTTGCAAAACCTCACCGCGGCACTCGACGCCATCGACATGGAAATCACCGATCTCGTGCGCCTCAACGCCTACATCACCGCCGAGGGCGACGTGGCGACGTTCCGCGACGTGCGCGACCGTTGGTCGCGCGGTCACGCGGCGGCATCGACGCTGGTCGAGGTTGCCGCATTGGCGTCGCCCGCGTGGCACGTCGAAATCGAAGCGGTCGCGGCGAAATCGTGACGCCGGAAGACGAGAAATCGCCGGCGCCGCGACCTTCCGCCGGGGGTAAGAAAAGGGCGGAGGAGAAGTTCGAACGCCAGGCCGCTTCGTTGCGCGCCAATCTGCGCCGCCGGCACCAACAGCGGCGCGGCCAGGACGGTGATGAGCAAGATGGCGGCGAACCGGACCCGGAGTAGGCGAATCGCCTGCTATAAAGCATAGAGTTGAAATGGCGTTGGTGCCATCTGCGGTGGGGCGACTTACGCGCGGTATCATCGTCAGCGTGATACCCCTGGAGCCCGAATGGGAGGGCTTTGTGGGGCTGGCGGTTTCCGATACGCCGCCGCTGCCGGCCAAGATCTGCGCCGACAAGAAGGGCGAATATATGCGCCAGCGAGGCATAACCATTCCTAAGTTATAATGCGCCACTATCGTGCCGTATTCCGGCGCTATTACCGCGCCGACATTGTTGTGAACCCTGAACCGGCGGCGTCAGCATGGATAAGATTCAAATTCGCGGTGGCAAGCCCCTCTCCGGCACCATCGTAATCGGCGGCTCGAAAAACGCGTCGCTGCCAGTGATGTGCGCGAGCCTGCTAACCGACGAGCCGCTGGTCTTGGGCAATGTGCCCCACCTGGCCGATATCACTACGATGGCAAATCTGTTGAGCCAGCACGGTGTGCAGGTCTCGCTCGAAGGCCATGACGACAAAGATGGCCATATCGGCCGAGTGTTGTCGTTGCACGCCAAAGACATCACCAATACCACCGCGCCTTATGATCTGGTCCGCAAGATGCGCGCCTCGGTTTTGGTATTGGGCCCGCTGCTGGCGCGCGCGGGCGAGGCGGAAGTCTCGCTACCGGGCGGCTGCGCCATCGGGATGCGGCCGGTCGATCTCCACCTGCACGGATTAGCGCAACTGGGCGCCCAGGTATCGGTGGATGGCGGTTATATTCACGCCGCCGCGCCGAAAGGGTTGACCGGCGCGCGGATCGTGTTTCCGAAGGTCTCGGTCGGTGCAACGGAAAACCTGCTGCTTGCCGCCGTTCTGGCCTCCGGCGAGACCGTGCTTGAGAACGTCGCGCGCGAGCCTGAAATCAACGACTTGGTGAGCTGTCTGGTCGCCATGGGCGCCGATATCGAAGGCATCGGTACGGCGACCCTGACCGTGCGCGGCGTCGAGCGGTTGCACGGCGCCCGCCACACGATCATGCCCGACCGCATCGAAACGGGAACCTATGCCATAGCCGCCGCGATCACCGGTGGAACGGTCGAGCTCGCCGGCGCGCAGTTGGGCGATATCGAAGCGGCGGCAGAGCGGTTGCGCCATGCAGGGGCTACCGTCGAGCAGCGCAACGGCGGCGTATTCGTCAGCCGGGCCAACAACGAACTCGTCGGCGTCGATGTCGAAACCGAGCCCTATCCGGGATTCCCGACCGATTTGCAGGCGCAGTTCATCTCGCTCATGTCGGCGGCCAAGGGGACCTCTGTTGTCACCGAAACGATCTTCGAAAATCGCTTCATGCACGTGCCGGAGCTGCAGCGCATGGGCGCCGACATCACCCTGCACGGCGGGTCGGCGATCGTCCGCGGCGTACCGAAATTGACCGGCGCGCCAGTCATGGCCTCGGACCTGAGGGCCAGTGCGTCGCTGGTGCTCGCCGGGCTGATCGCCGAGGGTGAAACGGTGGTGCGCCGCATCTATCACCTCGACCGCGGCTACGAGCGCTTGGAAGAAAAGCTGGCCGGTGTCGGCGCCGAGATCGAACGGGTGAAAGACGTAGCGTGAGCGACACCGGCGGTTTGTTAAGGCTAAAAGCGGTCGACAACGACGATTTGCAGGTGATCGCCGGCACGCTGCAGGACGCCATCGTGCCGATTCTCGACATCGCGTACGACGCAAGCGAGCGCCTCTTTATGTTCGCGGCGAACCGGTTTCGCTGGGAAAACACCTCACTCGAGACAGGGCGCAAGGCGAGGCGGGGCGTAGAGCGCGTCCATTGCGGGGTGACGTTCGCCAATGTGGTGAAGGTCCAACGTACGGCTATCGATCGCGGCCGGCCGGGAACGTTTCTCAACCTTTTGACGATCTCGCTTGTGGATCGGTCGGACGGCGAGGGTCAAGTCATCGAGCTTACGTTTTCCGGCGATGCCGCAATTCGGCTGGAAACGGCCGCTCTGCTGTGCCATCTAGAGGACTTTGGCGAACCCTGGCCGGCGCAATTGCAACCGCAACACGCTAACGATTAAGTAAGTCGGCGCTGGCAAGTTGCCGGCGGCCGTTGGTCGGAAAGCTATGGTGACGCCGTAACCACGGAACTTGGAGACCTGTCGTGAGCCAGGACGACAAGCTTATTCTAGCATTGCCCAAGGGCCGGATCCTCGCCGAAGTGATGCCGATACTGCATCGCGCCGGGATCGCGCCCGAGGCGTCGTTCGACGACCCGAATTCCCGCGCGTTGCGCTTTACCACGTCCGATCCGCGCCTGGACATCATCCGCGTGCGTTCGTTCGACGTGGCCACTTTTGTCGCCTTCGGCGCGGCGGATTTCGGTGTTGCCGGCAACGATGTTGTCATGGAGTTCGACTACCCCGAACTGTACGCGCCGCTTGATCTCGAAGCCGGTAAATGCCGGCTGGTCGTCGCCGCGCCCGAGGCGCTGGTGGCAGTCGAAGATCCGGCGCAGTGGAGCCATGTCCGGGTCGCCACGAAGTATCCCAACCTCACGCAACGCTATTTTGCTCAGCGCGGTGTCCAGGCCGAATGTATCAAGCTGAACGGCGCCATCGAGTTGGCGCCCATGCTGGGGCTATGCCGGCGCATCGTCGACCTGGTCTCGACCGGCGCGACCTTGAAGTCGAACGGGCTGGTGGAAATCGAAACCATCACCGACGTCAGTTCGCGCCTGGTGGTCAACAGAGCCGCGCTGAAGACCCGCGCGACAGCGCTTGGAGCGTGGATCGGGCGTTTTCGGTCGGCTGTCGAAGGCGGTCGAGATGCCGCGTAGGCTCGACAGCGCGGCCGCCGGTTTCGAGGACTCGTTTTCCGCACTGCTCGGCGAAAAACGCGAAACCGATGACGACGTTGGCCAAACCGTCTCCGATATTCTTGCAGCTGTGCGTGACGGTGGCGACGAAGCAGTTCTCAGATTCACCGAGCAATTCGACCGGGTGCGTCTGACGCCGGGCGAGATGCGCGTCCCCGCCGAAGACATCGCCGCAGCGCGTGCGGCGTGCGCCGATGATGTGCTGGCGGCGTTGGCCACGGCGTTGGCGCGCATAACCGAATTTCACCGCCGCCAGATGCCTGCGGATATCGACTACGTCGACGCCAGCGGGGTACGCCTCGGCGGGCGCTGGCGGCCGGTTGCGGCAGCCGGCCTTTATGTGCCTGGCGGTACCGCTGCCTACCCGTCGTCGGTTCTGATGAATGCGGTGCCGGCGCAAGTCGCCGGCGTCGATCGCATCGTCATGGTGGTGCCGGCGCCCGATGGTGTGTTGAACCCGCTGGTGTTGGCCGCCGCCGACCTGGCTGGGATTAGTGAAATCTACAAGATCGGTGGCGCGCAGGCGATCGGGGCCTTGGCCTATGGCACCGAGACCATCGCCGCGGTCGACAAGATCGTCGGGCCGGGCAACGCTTACGTGGCCGCGGCAAAGCGCCAGGTATTCGGCATCGTTGGTATCGATATGATCGCCGGCCCATCGGAAATTCTGATCGTCGCCGATGGCGCCAACGATCCCGCTTGGATCGCCGCCGACTTGTTGAGCCAGGCCGAGCATGACCGGGCGGCCCAGTCGCTACTGATCACCGACGATCCGGCGTTTGCCGATGCTGTCGCAGCGGCGGTCGATGGCCAATTGTCGAACCTGCCCCGGGCCGATATTGCGCGCGCCAGTTGGGAGCAGTTTGGCGCCATCATCCTGGTGCCGGCCCTAGAAACCGCCGTAGCGCTGATCGACCGTATCGCGCCCGAACATTTGGAGCTCGTGTGCGACGATGCTGACGCGCTCGCCGACAAGGTGCGCAACGCCGGTGCGATCTTCATCGGTGCTTATACTCCCGAGGTCATCGGCGACTACGTCGCCGGTCCCAATCACGTGCTACCGACCGGCCGGACCTCGCGGTTTTCGTCGGGACTAAGTGTCCTCGATTTTCTCAAACGGTCTTCGCTGATTTCGTGTAGCGCTGAAGGTTTGCGGGCGATCGGACCCGATGCCGTCACCTTGGCCAATGCCGAGGGACTGCAGGCGCACGCGCTTTCGGTGACCATACGTCTGAACGATGGTGCGCCGGACGAGGGAACCTGATCCGGTTAGCGGACCGGGAATTGGGCCAGAGTTTGGGTCGGGGTAGAAGCCGTGTCGGACAGCAATCACCGCATCATTCGTGTCGCCATCGACAACCCGAGCGTCGTTCGCTATCAGGCCGACGTCGAGCGGGAGATCGAGGTTGCGATTTACGACCTGGTGGATTCCAATACATTCGAACCCGACCCTGCGTTCTTCGGCGGCACTCCGCGCGGACCCTATGACGTTACGATGCGTATCCAGGATAACCGCCTGGTCTTCGATATCGACCGCGAAGATGGGGTGAAAGTCGGCGCCGTTATATTTTCGGTGCAGCCGCTGCGCCGGACTATCCGCGAATATTTTACGCTTTGCGAATCCTACTACGAGGCCATTCGAACGGCGTCGCCGGCACAGATCGAGGCCGTCGATGTGGGGCGCCGCAGCCTCCACAATGAAGGCTCGGAGCGGCTGCGCGCGCAGTTGGCGGGAAAGGTCGACATCGACTTCGAAACCGCACGCCGCCTCTTCACCCTCATCTGCGCGTTGCACATCAGGGCGTAGCGGTGACAGGCGATCTTCCCGGCAGCGTTCTATTTGCGTGCGATCGAAACACCATCCGCTCGCCCATGGCCGAGGCGCTGATGAAACACCTGCTCGGCCATCGCGTCTACGTCGACAGCGCCGGTGTGCGCCTGTTGGCAAGCGAGGCCGATCCGTTTGCCATCGCCGCGCTGGCCGAATTCGGCCTCGATATTTCAAGCCACCGGCCAAAGACCTTTGAGGATCTCGTCGACCAATCGATCGATCTGATCGTCACCTTCGCGCCGCAGGCGCAGCATCAGGCGATCGAACTGACGCGGACGATCCCTTGCGAAGTTGAATACTGGCCGACTGCGGATCCGACGATTGTCGAAGGTAATCGGGAAGTGCGGCTTGCCGCTTACCGCGAATTGCGCGATGTGCTGTTCGATCGGATTAAACAACGTTTCCCCTCGCACGACACCGCGCTCGATTGACGCCGAACCGTGCCGTCCAACTGGTACGAAATAACGTCGCTCATTTGCGTCTCTCCCCGATATTGATTATTGGCCGAATACTAGAAATTTGCCGACAATGGCCCCATTTTAGGCCCAATCCGCAAGGCTGAACTTGAGGCAGGGGTTGAGTTTATCGGCGAAATGCGGTCCAACTGCGCCCCCGGAGCCGCGATTGTGCGGTAACAACGCAAGGATACAATATGGCGAAAGAGGACTTGCTCGAATATTCAGGCACCGTCACCGAGGTGCTCCCCAACGCGATGTTTCGTGTAAAGCTCGACAACGACCATGAAGTGCTGGCCCACACGGCCGGCAAAATGAGAAAGCACCGCATCCGCGTGCTTGCGGGCGACAAGGTCAATGTCGAAATGACGCCCTACGATTTGTCCAAGGGCCGTATCACATTCCGCTTCAAATAAGGTTGCGCCCAAGTGCGCTGCGGCTTCTGTTATATTCCAATAACCGAGCCGGGTTACTGCCTGCCGGATTACGGGCGCCCGGGCACATGACGTGGCGCAACGGCTGATCCTGGCGTCCGCTTCGCCGCGCCGGCGCGAGCTGCTGGCGCTAGTGGGCATTACGCCCGATCAAATCGACCCCGCCGAAATTGACGAGACCGCCGGCAAGGGCGAGCTGCCGGGTCCGCTGGCGCGCCGCCTGGCCGAGCTGAAAGCCGATCACGTCGCCGCGCGCCACCCCGGCGCCTTCGTGCTCGGCGCCGATACCGTGGTCGGCGTTGGCCGGCGCATTGTCGGCAAGCCCGAAGATGGCGACCAAGCGCGGCGCTATCTGGAACTGCTGTCGGGCCGCCGCCACCGGGTCTATGGCGGCATCTGCGCGATTGCTCCCGACGGACGCCGGGCGCGGCGGTTGATCGCCACCATGGTCCGCTTCAAACGGCTGGCCAGCGCCGAGATCGACGCCTATCTGGCGACCGGCGAATGGCACGGCAAGGCCGGCGGCTACGCCATCCAGGGTCACGCCGCCGCCTTCATACCGGCAATCAACGGCTCCTACTCCAATGTGGTCGGGCTCGACGTGGCGGCAGCGTCCGCCATGCTGACCGGTTTGGGATACGCGCGAGCGTGAGCGGCCAAACGTGAGCGATACAACACTGCTCATCGAACGCTTTCCGGGCGAGACCCGCGCCGCCCTGCTGCGTGGCAAGCAGGTGTGGCAGGTCGATCATTTCCGCGATAGCAATCCGGCCTCGCTCGGCGGCGTCTATCTGGGCCGGGTCCGCCGTCTCGACCCGGCGATGAACGCCGCCTTCGTCGATATCGGCCAGGCCGCCGACGGCTTTTTGCGGGCGCGCGATGCGGCCGAACCGGCGAAGGTCGGCTCGGAAAAGGCGGGCCGGCGTGCGCGTATCGCCGAGCTGGTGCACGAGGGTCAGGCGCTGGTGGTGCGGGTCGCCGCCGAGGGTTTCGCCGGCAAGGGACCACGCCTGGCGCGGTTCCCCCACACAGCGGCGGACGCGCCCGACGGCTCGCAAAAGCAAATACCGGTCTGCCTTGAGCCGCCGCCCGAACCGGTCGATCGCATCCTGACGGCGTGCGCCGGCGGCGCGGTATCGCGCATCGTCTGCAGCGACGGCGTTGTCGAAGCGGCGGTGCGGCGTTGGCTCGACAGCACGGCAGAAGGAAGCGACGCCAAGGTACGACGCGAGAACGGTCGGCTGTTCGAAGCCTACGAGGTCGACGACGCCATCGACGCGGCGCTGGCGCCGCGGCTCGCGGCGGGCGACGGCGCCGAGTTGGTGTTCGACCAGACCGAGACCCTATGCGCCATCGACGTTAATTCGGCGCGCCATGTCGGCCGCGCCGGAAGCGGTCCGCGCGACGTCAACCTGGCGGTGGCGCCCGAGATCGCCCGCCAGTTGCGCCTGCGCGCGATCGGCGGCGCGATCGTCATCGACGCGCTGAAGATGGCCCGCGGCGACGACCGCAAAACGGTGCTGACGGCGCTGCGCAGCCATCTCAAGGACGACCCGGCGACCTGCCACGTTCTCGGCGTGTCCAACCTCGGCCTGATCGAGATGACCCGCACCCGTCTCGGTCCGTCGCTGGCCGAACGTATGTTGGAGCCGGCGGCCGAACCGCGCCTGCGCGCCGACGCCGCGGCTTATGGTGCGATCCGCAGCCTGCTGGCGGACGCGCGCCGCCAGCCGTCGGGATCGTATGTGCTGCGCGCCGCGCCCACGGTGGTCGAGGCGCTGGCCGGTGCGCAGAAGGTAGCGTTCGGCGAGGCCGTAGCCCGGGTGGGCAACGTGACGCTCGAGGCGCAGCCCGGCTGGCAGCGCGACAAATGGGAAATTGCACCGCAAAAATCGTGAGGCGGAATGGTCTCGAAGAATCGTGATAAACTGCACGCGAAACCGACAAGCAGGAACCGGCGGGAAAGCGCCCATGGCCACGTGTCCAAATTGCAGTAAGGCGGCGGTAAAGCGCCACCGGCCGTTCTGTTCCGAGCGTTGCGCCAACGCCGATTTGGCGCGTTGGCTCGACGGTCGCTACCGTATTCCGACCGACGAAGCGCCGGCGGTCTATGAGGGCAATCCCGAGGCGGCGGGCGAGGACGAAAGCTGACTCGCGTCTGTCTCGTGGCCGGCGCTAACGCGTGCCCGACAGGACTCTGAACAGCAGTCTGGACAGCAAGGGGGATTTTTCCTATACCCGCGCGTCGCCCGGTGCGACGAACGTGTGGGCCCAGGTAGCTCAGTTGGTAGAGCAGCGGACTGAAAATCCGCGTGTCGGTGGTTCGATTCCGCCCCTGGGCACCATTCTTTTCAATGACTTAGGAGTGTTTTAGGGGCTGATTCCATGTCGCGTCGGTGTCCCCCATGTCACCATCTGTAACCCGCTGTTACCTTACGTTCCCGTTTCGTGTCGGCTGCTTGATGCGACATGGACGCGACATGGAACGCACATTTCGCCAAGTGGCGATTGGTTGGGTGCGGACACTGGGGGTAGGGGGCTCGCAGATTCGAA
>JAPUHN010000110.1 GCA_027297685.1 Alphaproteobacteria bacterium
GGTGACAAGCGGCTGCCGATCAATGCACTGGCAAACGGGTGCCCGATTGGCCGTTTTGCGTTAAGGTATTGCCGCCGTTACAGGAATTAGGTTAGACGGGTACCCCATGGACGATAAGGTCACCCCCATTTCGCCCCAGGCAGCGCTCACGGCCGCGCGCGACGGCGCCAAACAGGCTGCCGGGCTCGACACCGGTCCGCTCGACCCCGGCGCGTTGGCCAAGGCGCTGGCTGAAAAAGCCGCCTCCGCCCCCGTGCCCGCCCCTGCCGCCGATACTGCCGCCACCGATGGCGGTACCGAAGGCGGGGACAAAGCCGCCGCGCCGCGCATTGCCGGGCACGACGAGCCGCTGATCAAATGCCTGGCCCATATGGCGCGCCATTACGGCAACCCCCAGCCCGCCGAGGCGCTGGTCGCCGGCCTGCCGATCGCCGAGCAGGGTCTGAGTTGGGAGACCTTCGAGCGCGCGTCCGACCGCGCCGGTCTTAACATCGAGCGGGTCAACCACAAGCTGCGGAAATTCGGCGCGCAAGAACTTCCCGCCATTCTGATCATGAAAGACGGCAAGGCCGTCGTGCTAACCGGCATCAAGAAGGTCGGCAAAAAGAAGGCGACCTATTGGGCCGAGATCGTCGACCCGGAGCAAGCACCGGCCGCCGGTGGCGCGCCGGTTACCCCGGTCGAGCGCACCTTCGACGAACTGGGCCGCGACTATTCCGGCAACGCCATTCTGGTGCGGCCCGACACCGAGGCCGAAGACCTCATCGACGGGGTCAGCGGGAAATCGCCCAACGCGTGGTTCTGGAGCGCCTTCCTGCCGAACGCCTGGATCTATCGTCAGGTCCTGCTGGGCACGGTCTTCATCAATTTGTTCGCGCTCACCATGCCGCTGTTCATCATGAACGTCTACGACCGGGTGGTGCCCAACAACGCCGTCGAGACCCTGTGGGCGCTGGCCATCGGTGTTGTGGTGGCGGGCGGGCTCGACTTCGTGCTGCGCGGCCTGCGCTCCTATTTCGTCGATATCGCCAGCCGGCGCGCCGACGTCACCCTGGCCAACCGTATCTTCGACCGGGTGCTGGGCGCCGGCCTGGCGTACAAGGGCCAATCGTCGGGCGCGCGCGCCAATGTGTTGCGCGAATACGAGACCCTGCGCGATTTTTTCAATTCGGCGACCCTGAGCACCTTCGGCGATATTCCCTTCATTTTGCTGTTCGTCGGCGTGATCTGGCTGATTGCCGGCAACATCGCCATGGTGCCGCTGCTCACCGTGCCCATCGTCATTACCGTAGTGCTGCTCACCCAGATTCCACTGAACCGGATCATCGCGCAATCCTTCGCCACGGCGGCGGAGAAAAACAGCGTTCTGTTCGAAACCTTAAACGGGCTGGAGACCTTGAAGAGCCTGGGCGCGGAAAGCTGGGCCGCCGACAAGTGGGAGCGTTCGGTCGCCGAATCGATCCGCACCAGCGTCAAAAGCCGGCTCATCTCGTCGATCAGCCTGAATATCGTCGTCGTTGCCCAGGTGTTCTCGGCCGTCGCCATCATGATAATGGGCGTGGCAGCGATCCATGAGGGCAAAATCACCGCCGGCGCGCTGATCGCCGCGATCATCCTCAGCGCCCGCACCATCGCGCCGCTGGGCCAGGTCGCCGGCGTGGTCTCCCAGCTCTACCGGGCGCGCCTCGCCTACAAGGCCCTGCGCATGGTCATGGAGGCGCCCCAGGAGCGCCCGCCCAAGGCGCGTTTCGTTTATAAACCGTCGCTCGACGGCGATATCGCGTTCCGCGACCTCACCTTCACCTATCCCAATGAGAAGACGCCGGCGATCAAAGATATTTCGTTCGCCATCAAGGCCGGCGAGAAGGTCGCCATTTTGGGGCCGATCGGCTCAGGCAAGAGCACCGTGCTGAAGCTTCTGCTCAAGCTATACGAACCCGACAGCGGCTCGGTCATGCTCGACGACATCGATGCCAGCCACATCGATCCGGCGATGATCCGCGCCAATGTGGGCTATATGCCGCAAAACGCGCAATTGTTCAGCGGCACCATCCGCACCAATATCACCCTGCACGCGCCCCAATCCAGCGACGAGGAGTTGGTCCGCGCGGCGCGCCAGTCGGGTGCGCTCGACTGGATCAACCAGCGCTCGGCCGGCTTCGACGCCGCGGTCGGCGAACGCGGTGACGGGCTGTCGGGCGGCCAACGGCAGTCGGTCGCGTTGGCGCGGGCGTTTTTGCGCGATCCGCCGGTGCTGTTGCTCGACGAGCCGACCAGCGACATGGATTCGATGAGCGAGAGGGTCTTCATCGATCATATGAAGGCCGAGGCGACCGACAAGACCGTCATCGTCGTCACCCACCGGCCGGCGCTGCTCGAATTGGTCGACCGCATTATCGTGCTCGACCGTTCCGGGGTGCAGGCCGACGGGCCGAAAGACAAGGTGATGGCGGCTCTGCAGCGCCGCAGCACGCAAAAGAAAACCCAGCAGGCGCCGCCGACACCATTGCCGGCCGGCGACACCGTTCCGACATCTGGTCCCACATCCGACGAAACGGCTACCGCGCCCGCTGGTTCGGCGAAGGCGGCGTCGGGCCAAAGCGACTAACAGGTTACGTCATGAGCATGATCAACAACGGGGGAAATCCGACCGGCATCAGCGCCGATCTTCTGCGCCCGCCGCGGCGTTGGACCAATGGTTTGCTGTTGTTCATCGTCGTCACCGTTATCTCCCTTATTGGCTGGGCATGGTGGGCGGAGCTGGAGGAAGTAACGTCGGGCGCCGGCCTGGTTATTCCGGCCAGCAAGGTCAAGGTGGTGCAGAACCTGGAAGGCGGCATCGTTTTGGCAATTCTGACCGAGGACGGCGCCCAGGTGAAGAAAGGCCAGGTGCTGCTGCGCATCGACCCCACCGGGTTCGGCGCCCGCTTGAACGAAAGCCTGGGCCGGCAAGCCGGTATGCAGGTCACGTTGAGGCGGCTGCGCGCCGAGGCCGAAGAGACGGAACCGGATTTCGATGACGCGCTGATTGAGCAATGGCCCGACCTGGTGTCGCGCGAGTTGACGTTATTCCTATCGCGCCGCGAAAGCCTGCAGGCCTCGCTCAACGCACTCAACGAATTGGTGCTGCAGCGCGGCCAAGAGATTAAGGAGGTGCGTAACCAGATCCGGGTCGTCGGCCGCAGCTTGTCGTTGGCCAATGAGGAGCTCGAACTCATGCGCCCGGCGGTCCGGGAAGGAATCGTCTCGCGGGTCGAGCTGTTTCGCACCGAATCCCGGGTGAACGACCTCGACGGCCAACTGTCATCGGCCAGGCTGTCGATACCGCGAATCAAGGCGACCCTGGCCGAAGCGAAGCAACGCCTGGAGGAACGCAAGAAACAGTTCCGTTCCGAAGCGCTGCTCGAACGAAACCTCCTCGAGGTCGAACTCTCAGCCCTGACCGAGACCATCGGCGCGGAACAGGACCGGGTGGCGCGCACGGACGTACGCTCGCCGGTCGACGGCATCGTGAAGGAATTAAAGGTGACAACGATCGGCCAGGTCGTCCAACCGGGCCTGGATCTGGTCGAGATCGTCCCGCTCGACGATACGCTGCTCATCGAGGCCCAGGTACGGCCCGCCGACATCGCCTTCCTGCGCCCCGGCCAGCTGGCGGTGGTCAAACTGACGGCTTACGATTTCACCCTCTACGGCACCTTGGAGGGTCAGCTCGAGCGCATCAGCGTCGACACCATCGAGGACGAGCAGGGCGAGCGGTTCTACAAGATTCTCGTTCGTACCCAGCGCAACTTTCTCGGTGAGGAATCCGCCGGCAATGTGATCCTGCCGGGCATGGTGGCCCAGGTCGACGTGATCACCGGCAAGAAGACGGTGCTGCAATACATCACCAGCCCCTTGCTGCGCGTGCAAGGGCAGGCCCTGCGCGAGCGTTAATAGCCCCCGGAAAGAGGGTGGCGAGCGCAAACGAGCAGGGAGGGGTGTTACTCGCCGCCCCGCCATCCGTTAACCATGTTCCCTGCAATTCAAGATTTATTGTCCGCGCTGGCGCTTTTAATTTGGACGGGAAACATCATATTAATCGACAGGATTGTAGGCAGTTGCGATTGCAGTTCGGCACGGATCGCATATGATAGTACCCGTTTGGAGGGGGAAATTTGCAGCTTAAGTACACCAAATGGATGAGATTGGGCCAGCTGAGCGGGCTGGTGTGCGCATTCTTGTACTTGATTGCGGTCACGGCGCCATTGTTGTTGGGCGCTGAGCCAGCGCATGCCTTGAGTTGGGCGCTTTATTATGAGATCGGCCGCACGTTCTCTTTGCTCAACATTGCCGGCGACGCGAAGTCCCTAACCTGGCTGTGGTTTATGGTTTTCACCCTGTCGGTTGTCATTTGCTTTCTCGACATTCGGCGGCGGCGGTTCTTCGCCAGCAGTTACGTACTTCTGCTCCTGCTCGTTATCACCCTGTCGGTGGTCTATATCGATTTCATTCTTCAGTTTCAGTATAAAGGCCGCGTCGCCATTGTATCGCCGTGGTTGAAGATCGCCTTTTTTGTGGTCTGCGGAAACTTTATGTATCTGGCGCTGCGCTCGCGATTTTTTCAGTATCGCAGCTACTTGCGCGCCCAAAAGGCCGAACGCAAGGCTAATTCCTGACCGACCCCGACGTCATCGTACGCGCGTACCTCGCCGCCGATGTAGCGAGATAAATCCGCGTCGGACCGCCTGCCCAAGCCCTGGAATAAACGCAAGCCTGCGGTGTTTGCGTGCATGTGAGGAATTACCGGCCATCGACCGCACGCCAGTGGACGGCGAGCCTATGAACGCTTCTGCCTGCCAGCCGATTGCGTGCGCGAAGCAGGATGGCGGAGGGAG
>JAPUHN010000111.1 GCA_027297685.1 Alphaproteobacteria bacterium
GTGATGCCCAGGTTGAACAGCTCGCGCTCGGCGTCGCGCGTGCGCGCTTGCAGCTCCTCGATCCCCAGGCTCGCCAGGTGGCGCCGGATGGCGGCCGTGTGTCCGGCCGGCGCGCCGGCCCGGCCCAGCATCTCGCAGTAGTACCCGCCGGCATCGTAGCCGGCGAGCACGCCGTCGGTGACGGCGTCGGTCATGGGACTCAGCCTCCGCCTGCCCGTGCGCCCGTGTCCCCCGATGATCGGGCAAACGCGCGCCCCTGTCCACCGGCGCGGGCCGGGCGCCTACTTCGACCCCTTCCCCCGCGCGCGCGTCTGGTGCGTGCCGCGTGCCTCCGGGTGGGCGGCGACGTGCCCATTAGGCCAACTACCGACCTAGGCGGGAAATTTTTCGCAACTCATCAGAGGTGGTCCCCACTCGTTGGACAGCTTGGCGGCGTTTGTTAGGTGGGATCCCATGATGATTTTCATGCCGCCGGCGCTTCTGGCATGGCACCGATCCAACCAAGCGAGCCGCCGTCTTGCGACAATCCCCGGCGTCGGTGTCATCACCGCGAAGGCGCTGGTCGCGACGATCGGCGATGGCGCGCAGTTTCGCTCAGGCCGACAGCTCACGGCCTGGCTCGGTCTGGTGCCCCGACAACACTCGAGTGGCGGCGAGGCCAGACTGGGGCGGATATCGAAGCGCGGGGATGGCTATATCAGGCGCTTGCTCGTGCATGGTGCGCGAACCGTGCTGCGCTGGCGCCGCGCGAAGCCGGGTACGCGTCCCGGCTGGACCGATCGGCTCCTGGCGCGGCGGCCGACAAACGTTGTCCTGGTCGCCATGGCCAATAAGACAGCCCGCGTCGCCTGGGCACTGCTCCGCTACGAGCGTATCTACCAACCGACGCCCGCCTAACCAGATAGGATAAGCAGGCGCCAACTTGCGAGGGTAACGACGATTTGATGGCGAAACAGGGTTCAACCCGAGATCGGCCAAACCCGAGGCATTGTCCGAGCATCAAGCTCGTTAACGTGACTGGGCGCCGATCTTCCGGATTCCATCAGGGCCAGCGGTCAGCGTACCGCAGCGAAAAGGCCGGATACATGACTGCAAGCTCTGCCGCCGTTTCAAGTCAGTTTTTCCCTTGCAACACCGGAGGCGTCCATACATGACAATACCCCGCCGACAGCGTTTTCACTGCACACTCATCTAAGCCGATCTAACCAGTGTAACCGTGTGGAACTAGCTGGGACGATGCGTTTTCTTGAGCAACTCCAGAAAGACAGTATCAGGACAGGGCCTTGCACCTCGGATTTCTCCGAAACGCTTGCTGATGCGGGTCCAAGGAACACACTGCTAATCCCAGCCGTCAAACCGAACGGTTTGCGCGGCTGACGACCAGATTCAACAACAGCTCGACACCTGGGATGGTGCGGTCAAAATCGATATCCTCGGCCGTATTGTGGGTGATCCCACCCTTGCAAGGCGTGAAGATCATCACCGTAGGCGCGATGCCCGCAAGGGTGTAGGCGTCGTGCCCGGCTTGGCTCAGCATTTCCTTGGTCCGCGAAGTGATCCGTGGAGCCAGTTTGCGCATTTCATCGACCATTTCGGCATCGAAGTCGTTGTCGCCGAAGCGCCAGGTCGCAATCGTCTTTGCAGTAACACGAGCCCGATCGGTCGCGTAGTCCAACGCCTCCTCCAATTCCCGACGCATGACTTCGACTTTTTCTTCTTCGGGATGGCGGTAATCAATGGACAGTTCCGCCTTGCTCGGAACGATCCCATAGAGGTTTGGCCATACATCAATCCGTGCACAGGTGGTCTTACCACCCTCCGGCGCGTGTTTGAGACCGATATCGTTTACCGCGGCGATCATGTAACCAGCCGCGGCGAGCGCGTTCCGGCGACGGTCCATCGGAGTCGGTCCCACGTGAGAGGTCTCGCCCTCGAATGCAAGGCGGAAACCCCGCACGCTGTAGCTTCCAGTCACCAGGCCGATGTCCAGCCCTTCTTCGTCGAGCTCGGGCCCCTGTTCGATATGCAACTCGATGCAAGAATCAACTGGACGACCACCCACCGGCGCATCACCGCGATAGCCAATCCGCTCAAGCTCATCAACGAACCGTTTTCCGGCCGCATCCGTCTTGGCATAGATCTCTTCGATGCCGAGTTTTCCTGTGAAGGCGAAAGAACCGATCATCGAGGTGTTGAAGCGCGCACCCTCTTCGTCGGACCAGTCCACGACCTCGATTGAACGCTGGGTCTGGATGCCCTGATCTTCAAGAGACCGCAAAACTTCCAGCCCGCTGAGGACCCCGAGAATGCCATCGTATCGGCCACCGCGAATGGTCGTGTCGAGGTGGCTGCCCATCATGACCGGGGGCAAAGACGGGTCTATCCCTTCGCGCCGAATAAAGATGTTTCCGACAGCATCGACTTTGACATCAAATCCCGCCTCGCGGCCCCAACTCACGAACAGGTCCCGCATTTCCTTGTCTTCATCGGTAAGAGCAAGGCGCTTCAAGCCGGTTTCGAAGCGACCGATCTCGCTCGAGGCATCCAGCGTCGCACGCAGTCGTTCGCTGTCGATTCGGTAGATTTCGTTTTCGCTACCCATCGACGTCAGGCCTTTCGTCTCGCGACCGCCTCGGCAAGGATACAAAGCTGCTCGAACATCAGATTTGCCGCCACCAGAGCGGTATTGCCGGATTGGTCAAGCGCCGGGCTAACCTCACAAACATCCGCCCCTATAAGGTTAAGGCCATGACAGCCACGAAGGATTTGCTGCATTTCGCGCATGGTCAGGCCGCCCGGCTCGGGAAAACCCGTGCCCGGGCAAACGGTTGGGTCGAGCCCGTCCACATCGATTGAGAAGTACATCGGCCCATCACCGGCCCGATGCCGAATTTCCTCGACCGTTTGTTTTGATCCGATCTCTTCGAATTCGTGCTGATAGATCATGCGAATGCCCGCCTCGACGGCAAAGTCATTCGCGTCATGAGAATACTGTGAACCGCGAAGTCCGATCTGAACGGTGCGCTTGGGGTCGACCAGGCCTTCTTCCACGGCGAGGCGCATGAAGGTCCCGTGGTTCACTTCGACGCCCTCGAAAACATCGCCTTCGGTTGCGAGAACATCGGCATGAGCATCGACATGGATCATCCCGACCGGCTCATCAAGCACACCGGCACGGCGCATGCCACGCAGAATCATGATTGGAATGGTATGGTCGCCGCCGGCTGATATCGGTGCGACGCCGGCGCGAGCCAGGTTTTCGAAGAACACCGTGACCCTCTCAATCGTTCCATCTATGTTCATCGGGTTGACCGGCGCGTCACCAAAGTCGGCCACCTGACAGAGAGTGAAGGGTGCGGCGCCAGTCGCCGGGTTGACGTTGCGGATGAAGCGCGACATGTCCCTGATTTGGGCGGGCGCGGTGCGCGCACCCGGCCGCACGAATGTTCCCATGTCATAGGGGACCCCGACCAAGGCTATATCGAGCCCTTCCGGGTCGGTCACATGCGGCAGTCGCATCATCGTGCTAATGCCGCTGAATTTTCCGTTGTAGGCCCCGATCGCCGGTTCGTTGAACTTGCTCATGATTTCATACCTTGCGGTCTATCAGTGGTGTTGCCCGGGCGTCCAGTCGCCGGACCGGATTAGTTCGTCGGTCACGTCGCGAATGCTCGCCGACAGCCCGGCAACATACTCCTCGCAATCGTCTTTGCTGAACGTCAATGGCGGCGACATGGCGATGACATCGCGGTGCGGCAGCGCACGGCAGATAATGCCATTTTCGTAGCCCTGCCTCATCACGCGCGGTGCAACCTTCAGCGCGGGATCGAGGGATTGTTTGGTAGCTTTGTCGGCGACCAACTCGATGCCGATCATCAGACCAACGCCGCGAATGTCACCGACCATCGGATGATGGCCAAGTGCTTCGTCGAGCTGCTGCTTCAGATAGGCGCCGGAGCTGGCTGCATTGCTGACCAGGTCCTCGCGCTCGAGGATGTCGAGGTTGGCAAGCGCTGCCGCCGCACAAATCGGATGGGCGGAATACGTAAAGCCGTGGCCGAAGCCCGGCATGGACGGTGCGGATTCCTCCAGCACCTGCCAGACGCGCTCCGAGACAACCGAGCCCGAGATCGGCTGGTAGCCGCTCGAAAGCCCCTTGGCGAGCGTCATGAAATCTGGGCGGATGCCGAAGTGATCCGACCCGAACATCGCGCCGAGCCGGCCGAAGCCGCAGATCACCTCGTCGACGATCATCAGGACGTCATACCGATCCAGCACCTCCTGAACCTTATCGAAATAACCTTCGGGCGGCGGCAGCACGCCGCCGGTTCCCATCACCGGCTCGGCGATAAATGCGGCTATCGTGTCCGGGTTCTCATCGAGGATCATTCTCTCGAGAGCATCAGCCAGATGGGCTGCAAAGCTTTGTTCGCTCATGCCCTCCGGTTTTTCACGATACTGATCGACCGAGAGCGTGTGCCGGAAGCGATCGAGCGGCAAATCGAACTTGTCGTGATTGATCGGAAGACCAGTGCAACTTCCCCCGCCCAACGTGACCCCGTGGTAGGCGCGCTGGCGCGAGATGATCTTCTTCTTTTGCGGCAGACCGCGCAGGTTGTTGTAATACCAGACGAGCTTGATGTTGGTGTCGTTGGCATCCGAGCCCGAATTGCCAAAGAAAACCCGGCTCATGCCTTCTGGCACCATACGCATGATCCGCTCGGAGAGACGGATCGCAGGCTCGTTCGACATCGACGTGAACGAATGAAAGAAAGCGAGTTTTTTCGCCTGCTCCGAAATCGCGTCAACGATTTCCTGCCGGCCGTAGCCCACATTCACGCACCAGAGGCCGGCAGCCCCGTCAATAAGCGAAACCCCGTTGGTGTCTTCGACACGAACACCTGAAGCCCGCTCCATGATGCGGGGGCCATTCGTCAGATGGTCCGAAATCGATGTCGCAGGATGGAAGAAAAACCTCTTGTCCATTTCTTCAAGCGTCAGGTTGTGTCCCGAACCGTGTGCCATGTCAGGTCCCTTCTTACTGGCTGCGCCGTCAACGCGTCAGCGGCAGGATAAGTTACATTGTAATCTGTGATTACAGATAACGCCATAATTCTGTCAACGAAAAAATGCCCTGCCGCCAAGAAGTCGGGAGAATGCCTGGCGGATGTATGCCCGGATTGCGCCTAGTCATTCAAGGCCCGGTGCTCGAACGTACTCCAGCGGCAAGGCCTTGGGCGGCTTTATTCCGACTGGGGTTCAAAACCGGCCGCTTCGCGGAGAAAGGCGGCGCCGTCAACGATATCGCGCGCCATGGCGTCACGCGCAATTGCCGGTTCGCCGGAGGCGACGGCTGCGACGACATCGTCGTGACGATCAATCTTTATCTGGTGCCGGATGTCCTTCGCGTAGTGACTCATGAAAGGCCCGACACGCATCCAAAGCGACTCCACAAGGTCTTGCAATACCGGCGACACGGCTGCCCTGACGACCGCGAATTTGAAATCCCGGTTGAGGCGCAGATATGTCGGCGCGTCGTTGGCCTCGGCAGCACGCGACAGTTTCTTCGCGATCGATTTCAGTTCCGCAACCTGCGCCGTTGAACGCCTTGTTGCGGCGAGTTCGGCGGCAATCCCTTCGAGTTCCGCGCGCAAGAACACGATCTCATCAAATTCCGGCTGTTCGATTTTCGGCACCATGAATTGGCCGTTTGCCGTCTGATGCAGTGCCTTTTCGGCGACCAACCGTAAGAAGGCCGCCCGCACAGGCATGACACTGACTCCGAGAATTTCCGCAATCGAACGTAGCGACAACCGGGTGCCGGGTTTGAATTGCGCTTCCATCAATGCGTCACGAAGACGGCCGTAAACTTTGTCGTGGAGCGGTTCCCAGTCGACTTTTTGCAAAACGTTATCTGTTGTGATTTTGGTCATATCTCCTCAACGGAATCATCGGCTTGCCGATTGCGGCACGGCTTGACATTCTACGAAACACATACGCAGCTCCCCGTTACAGGTTGTTATCACAAATTACAAACGAAACGAAGCCTCTGTGAGGACAGGAATATTGGTTTTGGCCAAGAAAGCGGGCACGAAGGAGTGCGAAAGGCGGTGTCAGAGCAAATTGACTTGAGTCGGCGAGGCGGGTTTCGTAGCGTCCGTCGATGAGAAATCCATTCCGTTATTTCAAGACTTCGCCCGAGGTTATCCGCCTTGCCGTGATGATGTACATTCGCTATCCGCTGTCGCTGCGGCAGGTCGAAGATCTCCTGTTCGAGCGTGGTATCGATATCTGCCACGAGACGGTACGAGCCTGGTGGAACCGGTTCGGGCCGATGTTTGCAGTGGATATCGATGAGAAGCGGTCATCATCAATGCGCAGCCATATCCAATGGCGCTGGCATTTGGACGAGGTTTTTGCGCAAAGCGATGAAACGATACGGACGTC
>JAPUHN010000112.1 GCA_027297685.1 Alphaproteobacteria bacterium
CGCGAACGACTTTGACGGCAAAATCGTTCTCTTGGCCGACGACCAATTGTCGCCCACCGACTGTCACGTGCTGTGGGCGGACGGCGGCAGCGAGCGCGATGTGCAACGCACCTGGTCAGAAATCAACAAGGCTGTCGAACAGATAACTGACGGCGGCATTGGCTCAATGGCTATCGATCCCGCCACCAAAGCAGACCAGGTTACCGAAACGGATTCATCAGAAATATCAAATGATTTCAACAGTATAAATCCGTCCTCTAAAGCGATTGACTAGGAGTGTGTTATGGATGACACGGAAAGCATAGACTTTGAAAACCTCGAAGACGGTGCGGCAGAAGCGCCGACCCCGGCAGAGACGCCACCGGACGACGCCGAGTTCGAGCCGGTAGCCGCGCCACAACCCGAACCAAGCGTCGATGAAGAACATACAGCATCGGTAGCTGGCCTCGAGGCAGTCTACGATATACCGGTTCAAATATCAGCGGTTCTCGGCAAAACGACCATGCAGGTTAGCCAGTTGTTGAAACTCGGGCGCGGCGCCGTGGTCGAGCTCGACCGCAAGGTCGGCGAGGCGATCGACATCTATGTCAACAACCGGTTGGTCGCGCGTGGCGAAGTCGTCGTCGTCAACGAACGCCTCGGCGTGACGATGACGGAAATCATCAAATCGGATTGATCTGGTCATGACCGACACCACCACCCAACGGCCGTCGCGTCCCACGCCCCAGCCGCGCAACAACGCCACCGGGCGAAATACCCGGCGCGGTGCACAGCCGCGCACGTTCGATGGCGCGACCATTTTTGGTCTCGGTGGCGCGTTCATTCTTATCTCGATCGCGATCATCCTGGGCGGCTCATGGGGCGCATTCGTCGACATCCCGGCGATGCTTATCGTGCTCGGCGGCACCAGCGCTGTAACGACCATCAGTTTTAACATCTCCGACATTCGAACGACCCAGAGCATCGTCGCGAAAAGCTTATTCAAGGCGACGCGCGACGCCGGCGAAGCCGCCCGCAACGTCATCTCGCTTGCCGAAACGGCACGCCAGAGCGGCACCCTAACGCTGCAGGATCATTTGGTTGGTTTGCGAAACGAACCTTACTTGGTCCGCGGCTTGACATTGGTGATCGACGGTACACCGGGTGCCGAAGCCGAACGGTTGATGCGTAAAGAGCTACATGCGATCGCAGAGCGCCATGCCAAAGGCGCAAGTGTGTTGCGCCGCGCCGCCGATGTCGCGCCGGCCATGGGCCTTATTGGCACCCTCGTCGGCCTCGTGCAGATGCTCGGAAATCTCGAAGACCCAGCGGCGATCGGTCCGGCAATGGCCGTCGCTCTTCTAACGACTTTTTACGGCGCCGTCTTGGGCAACATGGTTCTCGCCCCACTCGCCGGAAAACTCGAACGCAAGTCCGACGACGAAGCGCTCGTAAACGAAGTGTACCTCCTCGGTGTCAGCTCGATCGGCCGCCAGGAAAGTCCCCGCCGACTTGAAACGCTGGTCAACACCATCCTCCCGCCATCCAAGCGCGTTTCGTTCTTCGACTAGGGAAAATATGGGCCGGCACATTGAGATCAATTTTGGAGATTAAAAAATGCGTTTGTTGATTATCGGCCGTCTGGGTGGACACATTACTACGGCAAGCAAGATCGCCATCGCGCGCGGCGCAAAGGTGGCGCAAGTCGACGATGTAGACTCTGGCTTGAACGCCTTGCGCGCGGGCCAGAGCGCCGAATTGGTGATGGTCGACGTCGAACTTGATGTCGGTAGACTGGTCTCAAGCCTCGCGTCCGAGCGGATTAGCGTGCCGGTCGTTGCCTACGGACTCGAAAACGACGCCGAGGCGGCTGTAGCGGCAATCAAGGCGGGCGCTAAAGAGTATATCCCCCTTCCTCCCGATCCCGATTTGATCGCTGCCGTGCTCGAGGCTGTGTCCGAAGAGAGCGATGAAATCATCTTCCACGACAACGGCATGGCCGACATTATAAAACTCGCCGACCGGGTCGCGCCGTCAGAGGCATCGATTCTGATCACGGGAGAATCCGGAACCGGCAAGGAATTGATGGCGCGCCGCATCCACCGCAAGTCAAAGCGTGCGAAACAGATATTCGTTGCGGTGAACTGCGCTGCAATTCCAGAGAACCTATTGGAATCGGAACTTTTCGGCCACGAGAAAGGCGCCTTTACCGGTGCCGTCGCTCGCCGCATCGGCCGATTCGAGGAGGCCACCGGCGGCACTCTGCTGCTCGATGAAATCTCCGAAATGGACTCGCACTTGCAAGCGAAGCTGCTGCGGGCCATTCAGGAACGCGAAATTTCGCGGGTCGGCAGCAATCGGTCAATCAAAGTCGACCCCCGGTTGATCGCCACGACAAACCGCGATCTCGCCGAAGAAACGGCAAAAGGAACATTCCGCGAAGACCTTTACTTTCGGCTCAACGTCGTAAACCTGTGGATGCCGCCACTGCGTTCGCGCCCCGGCGATATCGCCCCGCTCGCCCTTCATTTTGTCGAAAAATACGCCGACGTGAATGGCGTGCCCGAGTTGCCGATTAGCGATACGGCGCTTCAGCTGTTGCAGTCGCACCAATGGCGCGGCAATGTTCGCGAACTGGAAAACACCCTTCATCGCGCCGTTCTGCTGGCAACCGGTGACGAAATCGACACCGATGCAATCCAATTGACTGACATGCTGGATGGCGCCGCCCCGCATGATCAAAGTGTCGTTGCCAGCGCGGCATCTCAAGTGGGTACCGAAAACCTAGTCGGGCACACCGTCGCAGAAGTCGAACGTGAACTCATCCTCGATACGCTCAGTCATTGCCTCGGCAATCGTACGCATGCCGCGACCATTCTTGGCATCTCAATTCGAACGCTGCGCAACAAACTGAAACAGTACACCGAACAGGGTGTTCCGGTTCCGATGCCGGGCGAAAGCGCTGTCCTTTAGGCGCCGGTTTACACCAGCAGCCGACGTGCTGACCGCATGACCGACACCACACAATCAAGCGATCCGGCGAGCGCCACCGGCGATGCCAGCGCGGGCGCTTCCAATATCGCCACGCCGGACACCAAAGCGGCTGTCGAAGGCATGACCGAAGCAGGTGGCGGCGAAACGGCCGCAACGGCAAGCGGCGAGGCCATGAAACGATTTGCCGTCATGGTGCGGCGTCCCGATATCGGTCTGGCGCTCGGTATCGTGGCCATTCTGGTCATGCTCATATTGCCGATGCCGAGTTGGCTGCTCGACGCCGGGCTGGCAATTTCCATTACCTTTTCGGTCCTGGTGCTGATGACATCTCTGTTCATCCGCACACCGCTCGAATTCAGTTCATTCCCGACGATTTTGCTTATCGCTACGATGCTCCGGCTGTCGCTGAACCTGGCATCGACACGGCTCATCCTTGCCGATGGGCACAACGGCCCGAATGCCGCCGGCCAAGTCATCCAAGCGTTCGGCAATTTTGTTATGGGTGGCAATTTCGTCATTGGCATCATCGTTTTCATCATCCTCGTATTGGTAAATTTCATCGTCATTACGAAAGGCTCTGGCCGTATCGCCGAAGTCGCCGCGCGGTTCAGCCTGGATGCGTTGCCGGGCAAGCAGATGGCCATCGACGCCGATCTGTCCGCTGGCCTGATTACCGAGGACAACGCCCGTGAGCGGCGAAAAAAATTGGAAGAGGAATCGAGTTTTTTTGGCGCCATGGACGGTGCGGCAAAGTTCGTCCGCGGCGATGCAATCGCCGGCCTGCTGATTACGTTTATCAACATTATCGCCGGCATGATCATCGGTGTCGGCCAACAAGGCCTGACCATGGGCCAGGCCGCGGAAACCTACACGCTGTTGACCGTTGGCGACGGCCTGGTGTCGCAAATTCCAGCGATTATCGTGTCGACCGCCGCTGGCATGGTGGTCACTAAGGCCGGTGTGTCCGGCAGCACCGAAAAAGCAGTGTTTGGACAATTGTCCGGTTACCCCGCCGCGCTCGGCATCTGCTCTTTCCTCCTCGTGAGTCTTGCCCTGCTGCCGGGCATTCCGATGTTGCCGTTCTTGGCGCTTGCCGGCGCGACTGGCGGGGGGGCCTGGGCGATTACCAAACGTCGGAAAAACGAAGTGAGCGAAGGTGAAGCGGCGGTTGCCGCCGAAGCCGCCGCCGCACCCGCCGTCGAAGAGCCGATTTCTACGGCGCTGCAAATCGATCAGATTCGACTGGAATTGGGTTACGGGTTGCTGGCGATGATCAATTCGGAAAAGGGCCAGCGTCTGACCGACCAGATTCGCGCCCTGCGCCGCCAGTTAGCAACCGAAATGGGGTTCATCCTGCCGGCGGTGCGCATCCAGGATAATATGCAACTGGGGCCGACAACCTACGTTGTTCGAGTTAAGGAAATCGAGGCGGGCCGAGGCGAAGTGCGCCCGAATATGTTGCTTGTGATGGATCCGCGCGGCGACGCCATTACCCTACCCGGCGAAGAAACGGTCGAGCCGACATTCGGTCTGCCGGCAATGTGGGTGAGCGAACCGAACAAGGAAGAAGCCTTATTCCGTGGCTATACGGTGGTCGACCCACCAACCGTAATCACCACGCATCTAACCGAATCCGTCAAAGACAACATGGCGGAAATGTTGTCCTACGCCGAAACTCAGCGGCTGCTCGACGAGCTCGATAAGGACCACCAAAAATTGGTTGCCGATCTGGTTCCAAATCTTATTACCGTCGGTGGTATCCAGCGTGTATTGCAAAACCTTCTCGCCGAACGGGCGTCGATACGCGACCTCGCAACCATCCTCGAGGCCATCAACGAAGCCTGTGCCGCGACGCGAAACGTCGCGATGATTACCGAGCATGTGCGCTCGCGACTGTCGCGCCAACTCAGCGATGCTTACATCAACGAGGAGGGTTATCTGCCGATCGTCACGCTGTCTCCGGAGTGGGAGCAGGCTTTTGCCGATTCGCTCGCCACCGACGGCGATGAAGTTCACCTGGCGATGGCGCCATCGCGCCTGCAGGATTTCATCACAGCGGTGCGCGCCGAGTTCGACAAGCACGCAATGAGCGGCGAATCACCAGTTTTCTTGACCAGCCCGACAGTGCGGCCCTATGCGCGCTCGTTGATAGAGAGGTTCCGTCCGCAGACGACCGTCCTGTCCCAAAACGAGATCCATCCCAAGGTTCGTATTCGCACACTCGGGATGGTCTAGGAAGGAGGCTGGATCTTGCAACAAGAACGTGTCGCGGCAGGCCCACTACCGCAAGCCATGACTCAGTCGCGCGAAAGTGCCAACGGAAATCGCGGGCGGATCTGTCGAATCGCCAGCCGGCTGGCCGACTATGAGTGGATCAGCGGGCCGGTGACGATTGCTAATAATATCCGGAGAGCTGCATGAACCAGCCGGTCACATCCGCTGTCACCTCTCTGCCGACGGCATCGTCGGGCCCAACCGCTTCGACCGCCAGCGGCAATACCAGCGGCGCCGGTTCGGGGACAATCCTACTTCCCCATCCTTCGCCGAGCCTATCAGCGCAGGCAGCCGGACAACTGATACGCGCGATTGTCGTCGGACCGACAGCCGACGGCAAAATAATCGTCGATACCCGCTACGGTAAATTCGCCCTCACATTGGCCGATAACCCGGCGCCGGGAAGTGTTTTGCAATTGCAGATCGTCAAGTCCGGCACGCCAGTCGAGTTACTTCTCGTCGGCTCGGAAACCCGGGCGCCGTCCGTCCCAGCGTCGGCTATAATCCGCCTGTCTCAGCCACCGCCCGCCCTGTTGGCTCTTTCCAATGGCGCGTTATTTCGCGGCGTGGTGGTCAATCCGTCACTCGACGGCAGGACAATCGTCGACACCAGGCTCGGCCAACTTTCGCTGCCATTGACCAATCCGCCAGCGAATGGCAGTTCGCTCCAGTTCCAGGTCGTAAAATCCGGTATTCCCCTCGAATTGCGTTTGGTTGGCGCCGACGCTCCTGCGACTGGCGAGAGTCCGACAGCTAAGGGCGCTCCATCGCTCACGCCCCGATCAACCGCATTGGCGGTGGGCGATACCGTCTTCGGACGCTACGCACCCTCTACCGGCGGCTCGACGGCGACGTCCACCGGGTCGCCGACCGGTGGTTCGGCTCCCGCTCCCGCCGGATCGGTATCCGCCGGGCCGACACCGACCGGATTGGCGGCTGGTGGCTTTCACGCCAGAATCGTGGCCATTCACCCAAGCTTGCCCGCGGCGGCGGCCGGCAACGAGGCCGTGGTGACCGGGCGCGTCGTAGCATCGCAGACGGGCGGGCCAACGGTGATCGAAACCGCCGCTGGCCGGATCATTCTGCCGACCACCGGCGGCGCCCCGACCGATCGGTTTGTAACGCTGCAAATACTGGCAAAGCCGGGCACGGTTCTTCCAACCAATCCCAGTACGGCGCATCAACGGTCCTTGATGAATTTGTCCCACAACTGGACGGCGTTGCAAGAAGTTATCGACGCAGCAACGGTCAGCAATCCACAGATCGCCGCGCAATTCATCTCGACCGCGGTTCCCAACACCGGCGTCACGCTCACCGCCGGTATGGCGCTGTTCCTTGCTATCTTGACCCGCGGAACGATGCGCGAATGGCTCGGGCCGGATGTGGTTCGTCTGATGGAGAGCGCCAATCGTCAGGCTCTACTCAGTCAGCTCGGCGACGACTTTACTCAAATCGTACGGCTCGCGAGCGAACCGGCAAACAGCGATTGGCGGGTCGCCATGCTGCCTCTTCTACACGATGGCAGTCTGCAGCAAATTCGGTTTTATCTTCGCGAGCGTCACGGTGACGGTAAGTCTGGAGACGAAAACCAGGGTACCCGCTTCGTCATCGAAGCATCGCTTAGTCATCTCGGCAATATTCAGCTAGATGGGCTGGTGCGTCCGGCACGGTTCGACCTGATGGTGCGAACCCAAAACCCCCTCCCCCGGACCATGCGCACCGAAATTGCGGCGCTGTTCGCTCAAGCCAATGAAGAGTTCGGCGTGCGGGGACGGATAAACTTTCAAGTGCAATCGCGCTTCTCGGTCGACCCGCTCGACGAGCTGTCTGATCATGCGGTCGGGGTGTACGCCTAGGGTTGGTCAGGGCCTACCGGGCGCCCGCGCCCGCCGGTATCCGGTCAAGCCCACATCATCCAAGATCACCTGCTCACGCCGGGCCGACTCCGCCGCGGTGCGTTGTTCGGCGAACGTCTGCGCCAACTCGAAGCGTTTCATCTCGCGAAACGCGTCGGCTACTTCCTCGGCGGCCTCTGCGATCAATTCACGCACCTGGGACAATCGCGATTCAAGCCCGCTGCGCCGCGCACGCGCCATGGCGAGGTAGCTGGCGTAACCATAAACGCTGTTGGCATCGCCGCGGGCCACTTCGGATTCGCAAGCGACTTCAATGTCCAAGGCCTCGATCCGCGATACGATCGATGCCGCTTCGGTTTCCACGCGTGTGAGAATCAGCCGTTTTTCGTCGAGTTGCCCTTGTCTGAGGCGAATAAGGGTGGGCAGGGACTTCATGATCACGATCCGCCGTTGCCGGTGGGATCATCGAACGCGATCGTTCCGGCCGCCTGCGCCGGTGCAGTTCCCAACGGGGACAGCGCGTCGTCGGCGGAAATTTCATCGACGCTCGAATCAGCATCGGTTTCGGCATCGTTGAAGTCGATAATTTCAGCCAACGCCCGGTAACCATCCTCCAACTTCGAAGGCGTGTCGATCGACTGACTCAAGAATGCTTCGAGGGCGGGATAATATTTCATAGCTTCGTCGACGCCGGCGTCCGAGCCTTCACGGTAGGCGCCGAGCCGGATCATCTCGGCCATGTCTTCGTAGCGCGCGAGCAGCGTGCGGGCGCGCATCACCAATGCGGTTTCGAATTCGGTATTACAATCGGGCATGGTCCGTGAAATCGACTTGAGGATATTGATCGCCGGATACCGACCGCGTTCCGCTATCGAACGGTCGAGCACGATGTGGCCATCAAGCGTTGCACGAACCGCGTCGGCAATCGGCTCGTTGTGGTCATCGCCCTCGACCAATACCGTAAACAGGCCGGTAATATTGCCGGTTCCCTCGATGCCGGGCCCAGCCCGCTCCAGCAATTTTGGTAGTTCGGAAAATACCGTCGGGGTATAGCCTTTCGACGTTGGCGGTTCGCCGGCGCTCAGACCGATTTCGCGTTGTGCCTGGGCAAATCGCGTGACGCTGTCCATCAAGCACAGCACCTCGTTGCCGGCATCGCGTAGGAATTCCGATAGGGTCAGCGTCAAATAAGCCGCCTGGCGGCGCATCAGTGGTGGCTCATCGGACGTCGCGACGACGACAATGCTACGGCGCAAACCTTCTTCGCCGAGATTGCCCTCAATAAATTCTTGTACTTCGCGGCCCCGCTCGCCGATCAATCCGATCACGTTGACGTCGGAGGCGGTGTAGCGCGACAGCATCGACAACAAAACCGACTTGCCGACGCCAGAGCCGGCAAATATTCCCATACGCTGGCCCTGGCAGCAGGTCAAAAACGTGTTCAGCGCCTGCACTCCGAGGTCGAGCTTGCCACCGACCCGACGACGCTGGTGCGCCGGCGGCGGACTACTGCGCAGCAAATAGGGTACCCGGCCGGTCGTTAATGGCGGTCCGCCATCGATCGGTTCACCCATCGCATTGACGACGCGCCCAAGCCATGCGGCGTCGGGGTAAATCACTGGCGCCGCGTCGGCCAACTCGGCTTTCGAGCCAATTCCGACCCCGTCGAGCGAACCAAAGGGCATGAGCAAAGCGCGGTCGTCGCGAAATCCGACAATTTCACAGATAACTTTTTTACCGTTCCGTGCTTGCAGATGGCAGCGACCGCCGACCGATATGGCGCGTTGTACACCCCCAACTTCCACCATCAATCCCTGCACGGCAGTGACGCGGCCATACAGATATTGCTCTGGAATTCGGTCTACACTGGCTTGGATGTTCGGTATGTTAACCATAAATATTAATTTATTTTGATAATTTTGGTCGCGAAACAGATGCTGCAAATACTGCTAACACCCTGAAGTTGCGAGAATTATATGATTTACGTGTTTAAGGTTCGGTAAAGAGAGGACTGCCAACGACAACGAAATTTGATCCTTGGCAATAATTTGTTAACCAACTCGGGGCTAAATTGTTAATGATGATTACCAAGATAACCCGGCCAGACGTGCCGGGCCTCATTCAACGATCGGAGTAACAGTATGCGCATCCTGCTTATCGAAGACGATTCAGCAACGGCGCAAAGCATCCAGTTGATGCTTAAATCCGAAGGCTACATCTGCGATACGACCGACTTGGGCGAAGACGGTCTGGAAATTGGCAAGCTCTACGACTACGACATCGTGATTCTCGACCTGATGTTGCCCGATATCGATGGTTACGAAGTTGTCCGGCGGTTGCGCGAAGCGCGGGTCGAAACTCCCATCATGATCCTGTCCGGCCTCAGCGAAGCCGAAAACAAGATCAAGGGACTGGGTATCGGTGCCGACGATTACCTGACCAAGCCGTTCGACAAACGCGAGCTGATTGCGCGGGTACAGGCGATTGTCCGCCGCTCGAAGGGTCACGCTGATTCCGTCATCAAAACTGGCAAACTCGAAGTCAACCTTGACGCTCGCACTGTGGAAGTCGACGCCAAGCCGGTGCACCTGACCGGCAAGGAATACGGCATTCTCGAATTGCTATCCCTGCGCAAGGGGACAACCCTGACCAAGGAAATGTTCCTCAACCACCTCTATGGCGGCATGGACGAACCGGAATTGAAGATCATCGACGTGTTCGTGTGCAAACTGCGCAAGAAGCTTTCGCAGGCCTCGGAAGGCGAGAACTACATCGAGACGGTATGGGGACGCGGTTACGTATTGCGCAACCCGGTGGCCGATCCAACGGATCAAAAATCGGCGGCACAAGCGGCCTGATAAACCGATCCATCAACTATCGATTAAAAAGCCGGTGTTCTACGCCGGCTTTTTTATTCGCTTTTGTTGGGCAGATTAAACCGGAATACTATTTCGTCGGGCCGCGAGGTCTCGATCGCCAGGCCGCCTTCGAGGCCGCGCGCCAATACCGAGGTATAGTAGGCGTGCGCCGACCTCGGCGTTAAGTCTGCGGGGTCGGTCTCGCCGGACAAGGCTGCCGATAGCTCATCGTCAAGACCGGCCCGTTCGCCGATGGCGGTCACGCGAACGGCGTAGCTGTTTGCGCCTTCCACCTCGGAGCTCAAGCGCAGCACGCCACCACGCGGCAAACAATCGCCGGCCAACATCGCCCCGTTGAGCATGATCTTGATCGCGCCAAGCGGTGGCTGATCGTCGAGCGTATCGATTTCGATCGCTGTCCGCTGATTGCCACACACTGACTTTATAAGCGCCAACGCATCGGCCACGCTGACCCCGGACGCTGTGGTCCCGGCCGAGCCGTAGGCCAAGCGAAAAAATTGGAGCTTTTCCGATGCTTGCAACGCGCTCTGGGTTATCAGCGCCATGGTTTCGCCCTCCGCGTCGTCGCCGTATTCGGCAAACAGTTCGACGCCGGTTTTTACCGCGCCAACCGGGCTGACCATGTCATGGCACAAGCGCGACGCCAGTAATTCGGCAACGCGCAAATCGATTGTCGGGCTCATGCCCCCACCCCGTGTTGTTCAGGCCTGTCCGCCGTGCCGGTTGACCGACACAGCGGCGGCCAATCTAATGCGATTCGGTGATAAATACTTCCTCTCGTATAACTGCATCCCGCCATGTCACTAAATCTTGCTCCCGGCGCCATAGTCCGCCACCCCGATCAGCCGGAATGGGAATCGGCCATGGTCCAATCCGCCATCGGCAATCGGGTGACGGTAAATGTCGAGCATGCCGGCAAACAGACCATCGATACCAGCGTGGTGGCGTTGGAATTGGCGCCCCTAGATAGCCGTGGCTGAAGTTCGCAAATTTCATCATCCGGGCAGCGGCCGACGCCGGACAATTCCGTTTCCCAAAGGGCGCCAAGCTGCACCCGAGGCGGTCGAGGAGATTCGCGCATTCCTCGCGGCGGATCCGCTTCAGCGCAGCGAATTGATCGAATATCTGCATCTGATCCAGGACCGCTACGCGTGCCTGTCCGGCGACCACCTCGCCGCACTGGCCGAGTTGACGGGGCTGGCGCTGGCAGAAGTCTACGAGGTCGCCACTTTCTATGCCCACTTCGATGTGCTGGTGGACGATGCGGAAACTACGCGGCCGGAAATAACGGTCAGGGTTTGCGATAGTTTGCCGTGCGCCCTCGCTGGAAGCGACGAACTGCACCAGGCGTTGACGGACCAATCGTCACCCGGTGTACGGATTGTTCGCGCACCCTGCATGGGCCGGTGCGACTGCGCGCCGGTCGCCGAAGTCGGACATCGCCACATCGATCGGGCGACAACGCAGGCGGTCGTCGAAGCTGCCGCCGCCGGCGATACCACGCCGGTGGTCCCCCCCTACCCCAAATTGGCGGCATATCGATCGAGCGGCGGTTATGCCGTTTACGACGAATGCCGTGGCGGTGCGCGTAGCGCCGCCGATACCGAGGCCGCCATCACGAACGCCGGCCTGCGTGGCATGGGCGGCGCCGGTTTTCCGGCGGCGCGTAAATGGTCGTTTGTGCGCAGCGCCCCCGGGCCACGCCTGCTTGCCGTCAACGCCGACGAAGGCGAGCCCGGCACCTTCAAAGACCGTTACTTCCTGGAGACCGCGCCCCATACAGTGCTCGAAGGCGCTTTGATCGCCGCCTGGGCGGTCGACGCAGATCAAATTTACGTTTATCTGCGCGACGAATACCCGGCGGCGCGCGAAATATTGCAAGTCGAGATTTCCGCATTGGAGACAGCTGGTATCGTTCAGCCCGGCCAAGTCATTCTGCGCCGCGGTGCCGGCGCCTACATCTGCGGCGAAGAAAGCGCGATGATCGAATCGATCGAGGGCAAACGTGGCCTGCCGCGCAATCGCCCACCCTACGTCGCCCAGGTTGGGTTGTTCGGCCAGCCAACCCTGGTTCATAACGTCGAGACGCTTTACTGGGTCCGGGAAATCCTGAGCCACGGCGAAGACTGGTATAGCGGCAACGGTCGCCATGGCCGTGCCGGCCTGCGCGCCTTTTCAGTGTCGGGCCGGGTCAAGCAACCAGGTGTCAAGATTGCGCCAGCCGGCATTACCGTGCGCGAGCTTATCGACGAGTTTGCCGGCGGCATCGAAGATGGCCACACTTTCAAGGCCTATCTGCCGGGCGGTGCGTCGGGCGGCATCCTGCCCGCTGCCTTGGCCGACATCCCCCTCGATTTCGGAACGCTCGAGGAACACGGCTGTTTCATCGGCTCAGCTGCCGTGGTTGTGTTGTCCGGTCAGGACAGCATGCGCGACGCCGCGCTCAACCTCATGCGATTCTTCGAGGACGAGAGCTGCGGTCAATGCACGCCGTGCCGCGTCGGCACGGAAAAAGCGGTCAAGCTGATGCAGGCCCAAGCCTGGGACGCCGACTTGCTAGCCGAGCTTTCGCAGGCCATGCGCGATGCGTCGATCTGCGGCCTCGGGCAAGCGGCGCCGAATCCGATGGACAGCGTTCTAAAGTATTTTCCAGAAGAAGTTCAAAGCCGATTGCAAGACGACGGCCGGACCTAGTCGCCGAACACCCACCGGTAGATGCGCGAATCGTCCTGGTAGCCGCCATTGGCCACGAACGGTTCTTTGTTCCAGAATTCCTCCGCCGCGACGCGACCGGACAACTCGAGCATCAACGCTGTGCCGATGTTTTCAGCGCCGTCGGCCGATCGGATCGGCCCGCGAAAAATGAAATCGTCGCCGTATTCCTTAAAATAACTCTCGTGGTCGGTCAGATGCGCGGCGAACAGCGCAGCGGTGTCGGTAATTTTCGAGCCGGTGCACAGAAATTGCTGCTGGCCTTTGCGCTCGTAATCGGCCTGGCGTTTCTGAA
>JAPUHN010000113.1 GCA_027297685.1 Alphaproteobacteria bacterium
ATCCGCTCGGCCAAGTGGATGAAGCTGATCAGCAACTGCACCACCCTGGCAACGACGGCGATATTCGGGGTGCCGATCGCCGAAGCCGCCAACACGCTGGGCATGCGAGAAATAATGCTGCGCTCGGGGGCGGAGGCGTTGACGGTGGGGCAGGACATCGGCCTGCGCATCGAGCCGATTTTCGGGCTCAGCCAAGACGATGTTCAGCAGACTAACCGGCTGGTCGAGATGCTGCTCGATAAGCTGACCAGCACGTATATTTTGTCGGATACCATCACCACCGTTCTGCAGGACCATATGAAGAACCGCAAAAGCGAGGTCGAGAACATTAACGGTTGGGTCGTCGAGGAACAGCTGAAGCTGGGCAAGGCGGCGCCGGTCAATGCGGCGGTCGTGGAAATCTCGGAGCGCATCAAACGCGGCGAGGTGGAGCCCGGACCGGCCAATCTGGAGCTGCTGAAAACGCTTGTGGCGGAGGGGTGAAGGGCGTCGCGTTAGGCCAGCGTTCCCCTAAACGCGTCTTCGAACATCAGCCGTAACTTGGGCACATCGAGAGGCACCGGGTTGGCCCCGGCGGTGGGGTCGGCGGCAGCCATCTCGGCAAGCCGGTCCAGATCATCAGCGTCGACACCGAGCTCGGCCAGGGTATGGGGAATGGCGAAGCGCCGGCGCAGCTCCAGCGTCCAGTCGAGGAACGCCCGAAACCCGCCGGCATCGTCGCTAGCTTGCCCAGATAGCTTGAGATAGGCGGAAAGGCGCGAAATTTTAGCTTCGATCGCCGGCCGGTTGTGGACCAGAACGTAGGGCATGAACACCGCGTTGGTGAGACCGTGATGGGTATCGTAGACGGCGCCGACCGGGTGACTCATGGCGTGGATCGCCCCCAGACCCTTTTGGAACGCGGTCGAGCCCATGGATGCCGCCGCCAGCATCTGGGCCCGCGCAACCAGGTCGCCGCCTTCGGCCACCGCGGTTGGCAGATACTCCTTGATCAGCCGCATACCTTCGACCGCGACGCCGTCGCACATAGGGTTGTGAAACGGTGAGCAATAGGCTTCTAGACAATGTGCCAGCGCGTCCATCCCGGTCGCCGCGGTGACGTCGCGCGGCAAGCCAAGGGTGAGCTCGGGATCGGCGATGACGATACGCGGCAGCATCTGCGGATGGGTGATGATGATCTTAACGCCGGTGTCTTCGTTGAGGACGACCGTCGAACGCCCGGTCTCCGAACCGGTTCCGGCGGTGGTCGGAATGGCGATCACCGGCAACGGAGCGTTTGCCCGCTGCCAGTCTTTGCGGCCATCCTCGAAATCCCAAAGGCTGAGGCCACCGGCCGCGTCAGCGAGCGGTTGCGCGGCCATCAGCGCGATCGACTTACCGGCATCGAGGGACGATCCGCCGCCGAAAGCGATTACGCCGTCGCAGTCGCCCGCGCGCAGAGCGGCCACGCCGTCGGATACATTACGGCCGATCGGGTTGCTTTTAATCTCGCTGAAAAGGGCGGTTGCGATGCCCGCTTCTTCATTGGCGTCGATGGCGCCGGTGACCATCGGCAACCCAGCCAATCCGGGGTCGGTGACCAGCAGCGGGCGATGAATTTCCAACTCCCGACATGCCCGCGGCAGCAACAATATCTTTCCGGCCCCGAACCAAACGGTGGTCGGAAAGTTCCAGGTGCCGCGCAAGTGATTTATGTCGAGAGCCATGTTTGACCGCTCTGCTCAAATCAGTTCGAAATAACGGGCCAATTCCCAGTCGCTGACATGCTTGCGGAAACTGCGAACCTCCCAATCGCGGGTGGCGGCAAAGTGGTCGACGAACGTATCGCCGAACCAGTCGCGCGCAATGCGCGATTGGCTGAATTTCGCCGCGGCGTCTCCAAGGGAGCGGGGTAGGGATAGTTCGCGCGGCAGTTCGGCCTCGTAAGCGTTACCGGCAATTGGCGCCGTTGGTTCGATCTCTTGTTCGATCCCATATAGTCCCGAGGCCAGGGCGCCGGCCAACGCTAGGTAAGGATTGGCGTCGGCGCCGGGCAGCCGGTACTCGACGCGTTGGCTCTTCGCCGCGCCGGGAATGACCCTTAAGGCACATGTGCGGTTGTCGATCCCCCAGCTCGCTTCGGTCGGCGCCCACAGTCCCGGCACCAGGCGGCGGTAAGAATTGACCGTCGGCGCGGCCAGGGCGATGAATTCCGGCATTAGATTCTGCTGTCCGCCAACGAAAAAACGCATCGCGTCGCTGATGTTGTTGTCGCTATCGGGGGCATGGAATACAGCGGCGCCGTCCTGCTTGGCCTGCAAAGACAAATGTATATGGCCCGACTGGCCGGGTTGCTGTTGCGACCATTTGGCCATGAAGGTCGCCAACAGGCCGTGCCGTTGGGCGAGGATTTTGATCATGGTCTTGAACAGGGCGGCGCGGTCGGCCGCGGCCAGCCCATCGGTTACCGTGATCGCCGCCTCGATAACGCCGGGTCCGGTCTCTTCGTGCAAGCCTTCCAGCGGTATATCCATCGCGGTACAGGTGTCGAGGACGTCGCTGTAAAATTCGCTCAATCCACCGGCCCGCAGCAGGGAATAACCGGTATTGCCTGGCGCCACCGGCCGCAGATCGCGGTAGTGCTTATCGCGGACCGAATGCGGCGTTTCCTCGAATACGAAAAATTCGTACTCCAGCGCGGCATTGACGCGGTAGCCCATCTTGTCGGCGCGGTGCAGCACCCGGCGCAATACGGCCCGGGGGCAGACTGCCTCGGCGGCGCCGGAGAACTCAGCGAGAAACATCCAGCGATTGTCTTCGAAGGGGATTTGCCGGCCGGTCTCGGGTAGCACTCGTACCTGCGCGTCGGGAAAACCGCTTTCCCAACCGGTCAGCGAGGCGTTGTCGTAAAGCTGGTCATCGGAGTCCCAACCAAGCACGACGTCGCAGAACCCGAAACCTTCGCGGAGCGCGTGCGAGAACTTATCGCGGTGCATGAATTTGCCGCGCAACAGGCCGTCGATGTCGAACACCCCTATTTTGACGTGTTCGTTGGCGCCGGCGTGAACCCGTGCCTCGGCATCCGCTGCGTCGCTGACGGAATTGGCCGTCATTCTATCTCTTCTCCCGCTAACTCTATTCCAGGGCAAATTTTGGCCGATATTTAAGGAAGTTAGCCCAGTGTGGCAACGCTCGCTGAGTTGTGATTCCCAACACTGGTGAAAAATGCGATACTAGGGCCACTTCGGTTCGGGATTGCGTGGGAGTAGGAATGTGACAATAGAAGCGTGGGTCATCGTCGCGGTTATCGCGCTCGTTATCGTGGTCGGCACCTGGTCGGCGCTGACCACGAAGGATAGCTGGGATAAAAAGCCGGTCGAAGGCAAAGATAATTTCGACTACCACAAGGCGACGCTGGGCATTTATCAGGAACCGGGCGAAGAGCAGTGGGAAAAGGATCTCGCTGCGCTGCGCATGGAGCAGAAACACCGCCTCTGCTGACGACCA
>JAPUHN010000114.1 GCA_027297685.1 Alphaproteobacteria bacterium
TCGACTGTCCGGTAGCGGATATTCTCGAAGATAGTCCCGGTGAACAGGAACGGGTCCTGCAGGACCATGGCGATGTGGCGGCTTAGCGCTGCCTTGGCGTAATCGCGCACGTCGCGGCCATCGATCAGCACCGCGCCGTCGTTCACCTCGTAGAACCGGTGCAGCAATGAGGTAATGCTGGTTTTGCCCGAGCCCGTCGGGCCGACCAAGGCGACGGTTTCGCCCGGCGCCACGGTAAAGCTCACGTTCCTCAATACTGGCTGGTTCTCGACGTAGCTGAACGTGACGTTGCGAAACTCGATCGACCCGTCGATCGTCGCCGGATCGAGGGCGTCGGGCGCGTCGTCGATCGCCAGGGGCACGTCGAGTACTTCGAATATCCGCTTGCCCGACGCCATGGCCCGCTGCATCACGCTGTACTGGATGGTTAGTGAGCGGATCGGATCGAAGAAGCGCTGAACGTAGAAAAGAAAGGCGACCATAACACCGATGTCGAGCGTGTTGTCGAGGACCTGGATGCCGCCGAGCACGATCACGATCCCCATCGCCGCGCCGGTCAGAGTATCGACGATCGGCACCATCACCTGGGCCATTTGGGCCGACTTCAAGTGGGCGCCGAGGTTTTCCTGCACCTTTTCGTCGTACAGGTCGAAATTGACCGCTTCGCGCCGCATGCCCTGCACGGTCCGGACCGCGCGGATGCCTTCGGCCAACGCGCCGTTGGCGGTGGAATTGGTCTCGCGGGCGCGCCGGAATGCACGCCGCGCGCGGGGCAGCCAGATGATGCGGACAATGAACAAGGTTGGCACCACCGAAAGGGTGAGGATGCCAAGTCCGAAATCGAGCAACAGCATGATGACGACGATGCCGAACAGAAGCACCAAATCACCAAATGCGGTGACCGAATTTTCGAGGAATTCCTGCAGCGAGTTCACGTCTCCGGTCAGGCGCGACATCATGCGTCCGACCTCGGTTTTGTCCATGAACGAGAGCGACACTTTCTGGAGATGGGCATACATGGCTTGCCGCAGGTCGAAGATGACATGCTCGCCGGTTACCCCGATGACCCGGTCCTGCAGCCAATTGGCGGCGTAGTTGATCGAAATGACGGCCGCGAACACCGCTACCACTAGAGCCAGCTCCGTTGCGTTGCCATCGTCGGCCAGAATGACATTGTCGATGCCGAAGCGGATGATTAAGGGAATCGCCAATTGGGCGCCGGTGACGACCAGCACTGCGGCGATCGCCAGCCAAAGCTGGCTGCGGTAGGGGCGCACATAACCCAGGAACCGCCGCACCACACCGCCATCGAACAGCGCGCCGAACATCTCTTCGTCGCTGTTGATTTGCGAGCCCACATAGGCGCGTGGCGGCCGGCCCCGCGCCGGTTGGGTGTCGCTACCGCCGGTCAAAACGGTCATTGCGCCGCCCCTTGTACGCTCGTAATGCCTTCGTCCCGCTCGCCGGCGAATTGATTTTGCAGGGCATGGAGTTCGGCGTAACGGCCGCCCTGGGCAACCAGGCTATCGTGAGACCCGCGCTCGACGATGCGCCCGCCCTCGAGAAATATGATCTCGTCGGCGTGGCGCAGAGTGCCCAGGCGATGTGAAATGAAGATGGTGGCGCACGATTGCATGGGCGTTTTCAGAAGTTCGCGAATCTGCTGCTCGGTGGCGGCATCGATAGACGCGGTCGAATCGTCGAGGATAAGCACCGCCGGTTCGAGCATCGCGGTGCGGGCGATGGCGATGCGTTGCTTCTGGCCGCCCGACAAGGAGACGCCGCGTTCGCCGACCATTGTGCGGTAGCCTTCGGGCAGACTGCTGATAAACGTATCGATCTGCGCCAGTGACGCGGCGTTGGCAATCGATTCGTCGTCGGCCCACGGATCGCCGTAGGCGATGTTGTTCTCCAGCGATGTGGTGAACAGGAACGGATCCTGGGGCACGGTCAACACCTGCCGGCGCAGCGATTCCAAGGTGACGTCGCGGATGTCCTGATCATCCAGTGTGATGCGGCCTTGCGAGACGTCGTAGAACCGCGTCAGCAGATGGGCGATCGTCGATTTTCCGCTGCCCGGCGGTCCCACGATTCCGAGCGATTGGCCGCGCCGGACCTCGAACGAGACCCCGTGCAAGGCCGGCGGTTCGTCTTCGCCGCCATAGCCAAACGAGACGTTTTCATAGCGGACGTGGGAATTCCTAACTTCCAGCGGCATTGCGTCCGGCCGGTCAGCGATCGTGGGCTCGAGGTCGAGTACCGCAAACAACCGCCTGCCGGTGGTCGATGCCCGGGCGAACGAGTTCACCAATAGGCCGAGTTGGCGGACCGGCAACTGGAGGATCGTCATGAAGGCGAGAAACTCGGTAAGGTCGCCGACGCTCAATTGCCCTTCGAGAACGCGCAATCCGCCGACCCACAAAACCAGGCCCATGGCGATAAAATAGGCGAATGTCATCGTCGCGGTCGCCGCCACCCGCGTCTTGATCCGTACGTCGACGAGGTCCATCGCCGCATCTGCGGCTTCGCCATATTTAGCAAGCTCGTAGTCTTCGGCGCCGAACGCCCGCACCACCCGGATTCCGGTGAGGTTTTCGTCCATGATCCGGCCGATAATCCCCATGCGTTCCTGCAGCGCCAGCCACAGCGCGCGCAATCTGAGCCGGGCCACGGCCGAGCGCCAGGCGACGAAGGGTACGAAACTCAGGCTCAATGCACCTAGCAAAAGGTCAGCCGAAAGCAGCAGATAAGCGCCGACACCGATGAGAACGATTAACAGGAACAGACGCACGATACCGGTACTGACAAACATGCGCACACCCTCGAGGTCGAGCATGCCGCGGGTGATCAGCTCTCCGGTATGCACCCGGTCGTGGAACGAAAAACTCAAACTCTGCAGCTTGTCGTAGAAGGCGAGCCTGAGATCGTAGGCCATCAGATGGCCGACCGCCTCGCCGGTATAGTTGTGGATGAGGGTAAACAAGCCACGCAGAATCGAGACGCCGAGCAGCAGAGCGGCGGTCTGGAACAACGCGGCGCGTGCCGATGATGCAGTGCCATTCTCGGTGTCGAGCAGGCCCAGCGCACCATCGACGGCGTTGCCCAGGAGCTGCGGTACGGCGAGCTGGAACAGCGCAGCCATCAATGTCGCGGCGAGCGCAATGGCGACGCGGCCGCGATGGCGCAGACAAAG
>JAPUHN010000115.1 GCA_027297685.1 Alphaproteobacteria bacterium
ATGATTCGGCTACCGCCAGCGCTTGTTGTCTTGACGGCGCTGCTGACCATGCCGGCGTATGCGCAGGACTTCGAAAACGGTTTGGCCGCTGCTGAACGCGGTGACTATGAGACAGCGTTGCGAGAGTGGCGACCGCTGGCCGAAGGGGGTGATGCCGAGGCGCAATACTATCTAGGCTCCATGTACGATAGAGGCATTGGCGTGCGACAGGACTATGGCGAGGCAGCGAAGTGGTACCGGCGCGCTGCCTTACTGGGCGACGGTGATGCAAAGAACAACCTCGGCGCTATGTTCATAAACGGCCATGGTGTGCCGCAGGACTATGTGCGGGCGCACATGTGGTTCAGCCTTGCCGCTGCCCAGGATAATGAACCAGCAATTGAAAACCGGGTTTATGTCGCCAATCAAATGACGCCCAACGACCTTTCGAAGGCCGAGCGCATGGCCCAAGAGTGGCGAAAGAAGCATCCGCGATAGCCGGATCGCTATGACCGGTATGGGACCCGGCATTGGTTTGGTGTTTATGAAACCCAGCCTAATCCGACCTCCAAGGCACAGGGAACACATCGGGCTTTCGTGGTAGGATACCAACGCAACACAATAATCCAGGGAAATGGATCGATGACTGACGCCGCTTATGCCCGCGCCGACGCCGATTCCGCCGTTATCGCCGAATTGACGGAATTGCTCGGCGACCGCCTGACGACAACGATGGCGGTGCGCGAGCACCACGGCCATGGCGAGGACTATTTCGCGGCTTATCCGCCCGACGCGGTGTGCTTTCCCCACTCGACCGAGGAAGTGGCCGCGATCGTCAAGATCTGCGCCGCCCACCGCACGCCGGTGATCCCGTTCGGCACCGGAACGTCGGTGGAAGGCCACGTCACCGCGCCCTATGGCGGCGTCACCATCGATCTGATGCAGATGGGCGAGGTAATCGAGGTCAACGCCGAGGATCTCGACTGCCGGGTTCAGGCCGGCGTGACCCGCAAGCAGCTAAACGAGTATTTGCGCGATACCGGGTTGTTCTTCCCGATCGATCCCGGCGCCGATGCGTCCCTGGGCGGAATGGCGGCGACCCGTGCCAGCGGCACCAACGCGGTGCGCTACGGCACCATGCGCGAAAACGTGTTGGGGCTGACCGTGGTGACCGCCGACGGGCGGATCGTGAAGACCGGCGGGCGCGCCAAGAAGTCGTCGGCGGGCTATGACCTGACGCGGCTGTTCGTTGGCTCGGAAGGCACCCTCGGCGTGATCACCGAAGTTTATCTCAAGCTGTACGGTATCCCTGAGAAGATAGCGTCGGCGGTGTGCCAGTTCCCGTCGCTGGCCGATGCGGTCGACAGCGTTATTTTGACCATCCAGTCCGGCGTGCCGGTGGCGCGCATCGAACTGCTCGACTCGTTGATGATGGAATGGACCATCGGCTATTCGAAACTCGAGGGCTACGAGGCCAAGCCGACCCTGTTCTATGAATTCCATGGCACCGACGCAGGAGTCGAGGAACAAACGCAAGCGGTGCGTGCGATTGCCGACGAGTTCGGCGGGTCGGCGTTCCAGTGGACCAGCACGACCGAAGAGCGCAACAAACTTTGGCAGGCGCGCCACGATGTCTATCACGCTTGCATCGCGCAGATTCCCGGCAAGCAGGGCATCTCGACCGATGTTTGTGTGCCGATCTCGCGGCTCGCGGAGTGTATTTTGGCGACCGAACAAGACACCCGCGAGATGGGTTTCGAGGCGCCGATCGTCGGCCATGTCGGCGATGGCAATTTTCATAGTATTTTCCTCGTCGACATCAATGACGCGGAAGAAATGAAGCGGGCGAAGGACTGCAACGACCGCATCGTCCAGCGGGCATTGGCCATGGGCGGCACCTGCACCGGCGAGCACGGCATCGGCGTCGGCAAGATCGATTTCCTGATCGCCGAGCATGGCGAGGCGGTCAGCCTTATGCGCTCCATCAAGCAGGCCCTCGATCCGGAAAACATCATGAACCCGGGCAAGGTGCTGCGGGTTTAGGGGATTGAAACGGGCCTCATCCTGAGCCTGTCGAAGGATGAGGAGCCAGCAAGTGGGGCAACTGTCATGACGACCAACGTCGTTCAATTGCGCGATGTGCCGTCGGTGAGGGACGGCGTCAGCGAGGCCGAGTGGCAGGCGCGCGTCGATCTCGCTGCGGCCTACCGGCTCGCCCACGAGTACCGCTGGGCCGATAGCATCTACAACCACATCACGGTGCGGGTCCCCGGCGAGCCCGACTTCTTTCTGATCAAGGCCCACGAGCTGCTCTACAACGAGGTATCGGCCTCGAACCTGGTCAAGGTCGATATGCGGCGCGAGGATGTCGACGAAGCGATGCACGTCAACCGGCCGGGTTTCACCCTGCACGGCGGGTTATTGTCGGTTCGCCCCGATGTCAACTGCGTCTATCACACTCACATCCCCGCCTGTATCGCCGTGGCCAACCAGAAAGAAGGCCTGCTGCCAGTGTCTCAGAAGGTTGAGGGTTCGGGTCCTTCCGGGAGCGCCATATTTTTCAAAGGGTTAGTTGGCGAACCCTCGATGTCATTCTCGAAAGGGTGACAAGAGGGTGACAAACGGTCGGCATTATTGCGTGTGATCCGGCAACCAATTGGCGTCGATTACATCAGGTCGTGTACACCCTAGGGCCCCCAGTTGTAACAAAGAGACCCCCCCGGGGGGGGGGCCACCCCCTTATCTCAAATCGGGTCCGCACAGGACAGGTACTTGGTAATCCATGCGTCCTGTCGGCATATTTCGTGAGGTGTCGGTCCCGCCCTGCGGGCTTACCGATGGATAGAGCCACCCCGTTGCTGCTTGTAGCTCCACGCGATACCCAATTTTTTTTGGAAAAATTTTCAGAAAAAATCGGTGGTAGGCTACCGCCATGAAATTGCTTCTGCCAGCACTTGTTGT
>JAPUHN010000116.1 GCA_027297685.1 Alphaproteobacteria bacterium
ACGAGGCCTACAATCGGTTTCTTATTGTCGCTTTTCCCGCCGATCAGGTGCGCATCCTCGATTACAACCGGGTCGTCCGCGATCTGAACAACCTCTCGCCGGCAGCGTTTCTCGATCGCTTGAGCAAGGATTTCGAGGTAACACCGTCTGTCGATCCCGTGCGGCCCGACCAGCCCCATACATTCGGCATGTATCTGGGCGGCGACTGGTACCGCCTCACTGCGCTTTCGTCGCCTGCCGCCACGGCGGCGCCCTTAGAACGTCTCGATGTGGGTTTGTTGTCGGACATGGTGCTGGCGCCGGTACTGGGTATCGGCGATCTGCGATCCGATCCGCGGATCGATTTCGTTGGCGGGAGCCGTGGGCTCGAGGGGCTGGCGGCGCGCGTCGACAGCGGCGAATGGGCGGTTGCCTTCGCGCTTTACCCCACTGGGATCGGCGACTTGATGGCGGTTGCCGATGCCGGCGAAGTAATGCCGCCGAAATCGACCTGGTTCGACCCCAAGCTTGCCGACGGACTTGTGTCCTATCCCCTCGATTGAGCGCGTCGAGAGGGCGGGCGAAAAGACCAATGAGTGACGCGCCGGTCATTGTGATTGGCGGGCCGACCGCCAGCGGAAAGTCCGGTCTGGCATTGGCAATTGCCGAGCGGCTGAATGGTGCCATCATCAATGGCGACGCGATTCAGGTGTATCGCGACTTGCGCCTGCTCACCGCGCGTCCAGGTGAAGCCGATGAGCGCCGCGCCGCTCATCTTTTGTATGGCTTTCTCGACGCGACGCAAGCCTGCTCGGCCGGCCGGTGGCAGGCGTTGGCCTTGGCCGAGATTGACGCCGTCAGGGCCGCTGGCAAGCGCGCTATCGTCGTTGGCGGTACCGGGCTCTACTTGCGTGCGCTGACCGAAGGCATTGCGCCCATCCCTGACATACCCGCTGACGTTCGCGCCAACGTGCGAGCGCGCTACGCGGAAATCGGCGACACCGAATTTTACGCCGAGCTTGTTGTCCACGATCCGGTAATGGCCGCGCGCCTGGACCCTGCCGACGGTCAACGGATGATGCGCGCTCGGGAAGTGCTTGAGGCGACCGGACGTTCGCTGGCGCAGTGGCAAGACGCGCCGCTGGTTGTACCCGCACTGGATTTTACCATGATCGTGTTGACACCGCCGCGCGCCGAAATCTATGCCGCCTGCGACGCCCGTTTGGCCGCCATGGTCTCCAGCGGCGCTCTCGAGGAAGTGGGTGCGCTGATGAAGCGCGCGGCGAGCGAGAAACTCGATCCCGGCCTGCCGGTTCTAAAAGCAGTGGGTTACGCTGAGCTGGCGGCCCATCTGGCCGGCCGCACGACCCTGGAGGCGGCAGTTGCTGCGGCGCAGCAACAAACCCGACGATACGCCAAACGGCAGATGACATGGTTCCGCAATCAGCTCCCCGATCGTGGTTCGGGATCTCCGCCGAATATTCGTGTATTGAAATATTCTTACGTTAACGATACCGAAATCTTTTCAATTATATCTTGACCGAGCATATTAGTGCTCTTATCTTGCGCGACGGTGCTGAATTAGCATCGCTACCGAGGATCTAGGCAAAGGCTTTTGTCCTTGGATGCCGATTGTGGCGTCCCTGGCAGGATCGATCTCGGCACAAGCTAGGGTTAAGCAATGTTGGCGACAGGTCGGCTAATCCGCCGATTGGTGCTGGCTTTGCGCGTGTACATGCGCTATGTCCGCCGGCTTGCTGGTCGGCAGAGGTCCATCGCCAAAGGTTTTGTGGCGCCGATGGGAATACTTGGAAAGGTGTAAGTTATGTCCGGGAACCGAATGTCGGGTGCGGAAATTGTCATCAAGGCCCTGGCGGATCAGGGTGTTGATGTTATTTTTGGTTATCCCGGCGGTGCGGTATTGCCGCTCTATGATGCGCTGTTCAAGCAGAACTCGGTTCGCCACATTCTTGTGCGCCACGAGCAGGGAGCGGTTCACATGGCCGAGGGTTACGCCCGCTCGACCGGCAAAACCGGTGTCGTGCTGGTTACCTCGGGTCCCGGTGCGACCAACGCGGTAACTGGGTTGACCGATGCTTTGATGGACAGCGTACCGCTGGTTTGCCTGACCGGTCAGGTGCCGACTCATCTGATCGGCAACGACGCCTTCCAGGAGGCCGATACTACGGGCATTACCCGGCCCTGCACCAAGCACAATTATCTGGTGAAGCACGTCGACGATCTGTCGCGCGCTATGCACGAGGCGTTCTATATCGCCCGCGCCGGGCGCCCCGGACCGGTGGTGATCGACCTTCCCAAGGACATCCAGTTCGCCGAAGGCGACTATTTAGGCCCTGACGAAATCACGCACCGGCACTACCGGCCGCAGACCGTTGGCGATCCGGCGCGCATCGCCGAAGCGGTCGATCTGATTGCCGGCGCCAAGCGGCCGATATTCTATATCGGTGGCGGTTGCATCAATGCCGGCCCCGAAGCCTGCAAGGCGGTAACCGAATTTGTCCGCGCGACCGGCTATCCGGCGACGGCAACATTGATGGGATTGGGTGCGTTTCCGGCGTCGTCGCCACAGTGGCTGGGCATGCTGGGCATGCATGGCACGTACGAGGCCAATCTGGCGATGCACGGGTGCGATGTCATGGTAGCGGTCGGCGCGCGCTTCGACGACCGGGTGACCGGCCGTATCGATGCCTTTTCGCCCGGCTCCAAGAAGATTCATATCGACATCGACCCCAGTTCGATCAACAAAAACGTAACGGTCGACGTTCCCATCGTCGGCGACGTCGGCGCGGTGGTGGGTCAAATGCTCGAATCGTGGAAGAAAAAGAATCCTCAGATCGACGGCAAGGCGCTGGAGAAATGGTGGGGTCAGATCGATTCGTGGCGCGCGGTCGATTGTCTGCACTACGAACAGGGTCAGGCGCCGAGCGAAGCGATTAAACCGCAATATGCGATCGATCGTCTGTATCAACTGACCAAGGATCGTGACGCCTTTATCACCACCGAGGTTGGCCAGCATCAAATGTGGGCGGCCCAGTTCTACAGGTTCGACAAGCCGAACCACTGGATGACCTCCGGCGGTCTGGGCACCATGGGATACGGTCTGCCGGCGGCGATTGGCGTGCAAATCGGCAACCCCGACGCATTGGTGATCGATATCGCCGGCGAAGGGTCGACCATGATGAATATTCAGGAACTTGGCACCATGGCTCAGTACAACTTGCCGGTGAAGGTGTTTATCTTGAACAACATGTGGCTGGGTATGGTGCGGCAATGGCAGGAACTGCTGCACGGTGGCCGTTATTCGGAAACCTATTCGGCCGGCCTGCCCGACTTCGTCAAGCTGGCGGATAGTTACGGCATGACCGGCCTGCGGGCGAACCAGCCGGACCAGGTCGACGATGTCATCAAACAGATGCTCGAGACGCCCGGGCCGGTCATTGTCGATATGGTTGTCTCCCAGGAAGAGAACTGTTTCCCGATGATCCCCGGCGGCTCCGCGCACAACGAAATGCTGCTCGGCGCCAACGACCACCAGGAACAGACCAAAACCGAAGATGGAATGGTGCTGGTATAAACGCAGGTGGCCGGCGCACACGGGCTGAGGTGCTTGCGCGTGGACGTGGCTTCCCCATAAGCCGTGACCGCGCCGATTAACTCTCAAATCTTCACCGTCCACGGAATATCGATTAAGTATGACGAAAAACAGTAATATTGAGCGCCATGTCATGGCGGTTCTGGTCGATAACGAGCCGGGCGTGCTGGCGCGGGTCGTCGGTCTGTTTTCCGGTCGCGGCTACAATATCGAGTCCCTGACGGTGGCGACCGTCAGCGAGGATGAATCGTCGTCGAGGATAAATTTGGTAACGTCGGGCACGCCGATGATCATCGAGCAGATCAAAGCGCAGCTCGGACGCCTGGTGCCGGTTCAAGACGTGCATGATCTGACCGAAGAGGGTCCGCACGTCGAGCATGAACTCGCCTTGATCAAGATCGTGAACGCCGGCAGCGAGCGTCGCGAAGCACTGCGCATCGCCGATATTTTTCGCGCCCGCGTTGTCGACACGGCGGTCGACTCGTTCGTCTTTTCATTGACCGGATCGCCCGAGAAGATCGAAAGCTTTTTGGAATTGATGCGCAATTTGGGTGACGTGGAGATAGCCCGGTCGGGGGTTGTCGCCATTCAGCGCGGAGAAAAACGAAAAAAGGACGTATAATTTTCGGGTGTGGCAGCCAATGTCTACGTTGGCAAACGGCACTACGCCCTGTAAAACCCGCCAGCGTTGGCGTAGAGCAGTGTTTGGGTAGATAGAATCAATTCTGTTGGCGGTTCGGGGCGGCAGTCCACGCGGAAGTCGGCGCAGCACGATGCAGGGACATCGGGCAAGCCGTCTGATAAAGTGCCCGCTGATCGCCAACCCGGAGAGGCAGGCGGCTTTGCGCCAATACCATCGGGTTTCGGCTCGACCGTAGCTTCGGCTATGCTCTTCACCGAAACCCTTGGTATTAACCCAAATCCGCTCCGCGAGAATGGGTCAATCTACCCAAATACTGCTCTACACGCTCGCGGACACACAACACGAACTGACAGGGATCGAGAACCATGCGCGTTTATTACGACCGCGACGCCGACGTAAATCTAATCAAGAGTAAAAAAGTGGCGATCGTTGGCTATGGTAGCCAGGGACACGCCCATGCGATGAATTTGCGCGACAGCGGCGCGACCAATGTTGTCGTTGCCTTGCGCGAAGGTTCCGCCAGTGCTGCCAAGGCGGAGGCTGCCGGATTTGAGGTCAAGAACGCGGCCGATGCCGCCGTGTGGGCCGACGTGGTTATGGTCTTGGTGCCGGACGAACTCCAGGGCGACCTATATCGCGACCATTTGGCAGCCAATATGCGTGAGAACACGGCGATCGCATTCGCCCACGGTCTCAACATCCATTTCAATCTGATCGAGCCGCGCGCCGATCTTGACGTATTCATGATCGCGCCAAAGGGCCCCGGACACACCGTGCGGTCGGAATACGAGCGCGGCGCCGGTGTGCCGTCGTTGCTGGCGGTGTATCAAGATTCCAGCGGCAACTGCCATGATATTGGGTTGAGTTATGGCGCGGCGATCGGCTCTGGCCGTGCGGGGATCATCGAGACCACTTTCAGGGAAGAGTGCGAGACTGATTTGTTTGGCGAGCAAACTGTGTTGTGCGGCGGTCTCACGGCTTTGATCCAGGCCGGCTACGAAACGCTTGTCGAAGCGGGTTACGCGCCCGAAATGGCGTATTTCGAATGTGTCCACGAAGTCAAACTGATCGTCGACCTGATCTACGAAGGCGGACTGGCGAATATGCGCTACTCGGTGTCGAACACCGCCGAGTATGGCGACTACACCCGCGGCCCCCGCATCGTCACCGATGAGACGCGGGCGGAAATGAAACGCATTCTGGCTGAAATTCAATCGGGCGCGTTTGCGCGCGAGTGGATGATTGAGAATCAGGTCGGCCAGACGTCGTTTAAAACCATGCGCCGGTTGCAGGCCGCGCACGGCATCGAAGAAGTCGGCGAACGGCTGCGGGGCATGATGCCTTGGATCGCTGAAAACGCCCTGGTCGATAAAAGCAAAAACTAGCCATTCCGCCACCGACGGCCCCTAATTATCGGCACGGCAACGGCAGAATTGGCTGCCGTGTCGCACGATTTGGAATAATGGTTAACAAAACCGTTGCGGTACACGATCAAAAAGGCCTAAAACATAGGCAATATCAGTAGTTTCTTGGCAAGCTGGTAGCGCGCGATTTACCAAATTTTAATTGTTTGGACCGATGGTTAACAAGAAATGTGACCGGTCCAAATGGGCTGAGGCGAGGGATTGCGACCCGTGAGTGAATTGAGTGCGCGAGTTGAAGTGTTTCAACGTACCCGGATTACGGGTTGCGTCGCTTATGCATATGGGTCTGTTGGTCTCGCGTCGATGCTGCTTGGCGGCGGCACGGACCTGCGACTTAGGTGCTCCTAAACATTGTTAGAACCCGTGAAATATAGGGTCACCATGTTTAGGGGAGTCATTGCAAACACCTAAGTCAACGAACCAATATTGGAACTGGACCAATGACCGCCACCGAAATCAAATCAACAAATATTGCGCCGGAAGCCGGCGCCGACGATCCTAACCGCGTCCGTATTTTCGACACCACGCTGCGCGATGGCGAGCAATCTCCCGGCTGTTCGATGAACCTGGAGGAAAAAGTACGCGTCGCGCTGGTACTCGAAGAAATGGGCGTCGATATCATCGAGGCCGGTTTCCCGATCGCCTCGAACGGTGATTTCGAGGCCGTTCGCGAAGTCGCCAACACCATCAAGACAAGTATTGTCGCCGGCTTATCCCGCGCGGCGAGCAAGGATATCGACCGCGCCTGGGAAGCTCTCAAAGGTGCGGCCCAGCCGCGCATCCACTCGGTTTTGGCGACCAGCCCGCTGCATATGCGGGTGAAATTGCAGATGGATCCGGAAGAGGTCCACCAGGCAATCATCGACAGTGTGACCTATGCGCGTAACCTGTGCCCCGACGTCGAATGGTCGGCTGAAGACGGTTCGCGCAGCGAGCCCGATTTTCTCTGCCGCGTCGTCGAAAGCGCTATCCGGGCCGGCGCGACGACGATCAATATTCCCGACACGGTCGGCTACGCCATACCGAGCGAATTCGCCGAGCTCATCGCGATGCTGCTCAACCGCGTGCCTAACATCGACAAGGCAGTGCTCTCCGTACACTGCCACAACGATTTGGGCCTGGCCGTGGCCAATTCGCTGGCGGCGGTCAACGCAGGTGCTCGCCAAGTCGAATGCACCATCAACGGCATCGGCGAGCGGGCTGGCAACTGCGCACTGGAAGAGGTGGTGATGGCGCTGCGTACGCGGTCCGACGCCCTGCCATATACGTCGGGTATTGACACGACCATCATCACCCGGGCCAGCCATCTGGTATCGACGATAACCGGTTTCTCGGTGCAGCCGAACAAGGCCATAGTCGGCGCCAACGCTTTTGCGCATGAGTCCGGTATCCATCAGGACGGCGTTCTCAAAGACGCCCAGACTTATGAGATTATGACCCCGGAGTCGGTCGGCCTGACCGAATCCAAACTGGTCATGGGCAAGCATTCGGGCAGCCACGCTTTTCGCGAAAAGCTGAAGGATCTGGGGTATGGCGATCTGGGTCAGAACGCTATCACCGACGCCTTTCAGCGCTTTAAGGACTTGGCGGACAAGAAAAAGGAAATCTTCGACGAGGACATTATTGCGCTCGTCGACGACACCATCCAGCACGATAGCGATCGAATTCGATTTGTCTCGCTGCAAGTCGTCGCCGGCTCGAAGGGGCCGCAGACGGCCGAACTGGAGTTGGAGATCGACGGCCAGGTGGCGTCGACCACGTCGAGCGGTAATGGTCCGGTTGATGCCATTTTTAATGCCATCAAGGAGCTCTGCCCCCATTCTGCCGATTTGCAACTGTTTCAGGTGCATGCCGTGACCGGCGGCACCGATGCGCAGGCAGAGGTGACTGTGCGCCTGGAAGAAGACGGCAAGACAGTCAACGGGCAGGGCGCCGATGCGGATACCTTAGTGGCATCGGCTAGGGCGTATTTACACGCTCTGAATAAGTTGAGCGTCAAACGAGAGAAGACGGCGCCGGAGGCGCTGTCGGCATAGGTTTAACCCCGAGGGCATCGCTGTTGCGCGGCGCCCTCTAATTGCCCGGCGGAGCGGCGGGCGGACAAGGCAACGAAGATGTTATCGCGATTATTGGGATTCTTGTCGGCTGACATGGCTATCGATCTGGGTACTGCAAATACGTTGGTGTACGTCAAGGGCCGGGATATTGTGTTGAACGAGCCTTCGGTCGTTGCAATCTTGGAATCGAAGGGCAAGAAACGAGTGCTTGCGGTAGGCAACGAAGCCAAGCAGATGCTTGGACGCACGCCCGGTAACATTCAGGCGATTCGGCCTTTGCGTGACGGCGTCATCGCCGATTTCGAAGTCGCCGAAAAGATGATCGAGGAGTTCATCCGCAAAGTGCACAATCGACGGGGCTTCCATAGCCCGCAGATTGTCGTTTGCGTACCCTCCGGATCGACCGCAGTCGAACGCCGAGCGATTCAGGAATCGGCGGAAAGTGCTGGTGCGCGCCGCGTTTGGCTGATCGAAGAACCGATGGCCGCGGCGATCGGCGCTGGTCTACCGGTCACCGAGCCCACTGGCTCGATGGTCGTGGATATCGGCGGCGGCACCACCGAGGTGGCAGTAATATCGCTCGGCGGTATCGTTTATTCGCGCAGCATTCGCGTCGCCGGCGACGCGATGGACGAGTCGATCATCGGCTACATTCGCCGCAACCATAATCTGCTGGTCGGCGAGAGCAGCGCGGAAAGGATCAAAAAAGAGATCGGATCTGCCTGCCCGCCCGAGGATGGCGACGGCCGCACCATCGAGATCAAGGGCCGAGACCTGATGAACGGCGTGCCCAAGGAACTGGTAATGTCTGAGCGTCAAATCGCCGAAAGTCTCGCTGAGCCGATCAGTGCCATCATCGAAGCGATCAAAGTTGCGCTCGAGCATACGGCTCCGGAACTCGCGGCCGACATCGTCGACAAGGGCATCGTGCTGACCGGCGGTGGTGCGTTGCTGGGAAATCTTGATTACGTTCTGCGCCATGCAACAGGCCTGCCGGTGTCGATCGCCGAGGACCCGCTGACGTGCGTGGTGCGTGGAACAGGCCGGGCGCTTGATGACTTCAAGAACCTCAAAGGAGTGCTGGTCAGCATGTATTGACGTTGCCCCCGGGGCAGCGGCCGATCGCGTTAAGGGAGATCCGTGGCGAATCGCAGTGCCAAAGTAACAGTCGCCGGGTTGGCGGTCCCATTTCGCGTATGGGCGCAGCGATTCGCCTTTATGGGCTTCGTTGCGCTGTCGTTTGCCCTGATGCTGTTGAGCAAAGCGGAAACGGCTGGTATCGAACGGATGCGCCTGGCGATCGTCGACACCGTTTCACCCATTCTTTTTGTATTGAGCCAACCGGTGCAAGCAGTTGGACAAGCGGTTGATGGCGTCGAGAACTTTTTCGCCGTGTACGACCAGAACCGGCAACTGCGCGAAGAAAACGCGCGCTTGGTGCAATGGGTTCAAGAGGCACGCCGGCTGGGTGTCGAGAACGCCACGCTGCGCGCACAGCTTGAGTACGTGCCGGACAAACGATCTCAGTTCCTCACTGCGCGGGTAGTCGCCGATACCGGCGGCACCTTTTTTCATAGCCTGTTGATCAATGCCGGCTCGCGGCAATTCATCCGCCGCGGCCAGGCGGTTATCTGGCAGGGCGGATTGATCGGTCGAATTGCCGAAGTCGGCCAGCGCACATCCCGGGTGCTGCTGATGACCGACATAAACTCGCGCATACCCGTTGTCGTGGAATCGACCGGCGATCGGGCGATTGTAAGAGGTGACAATTCCACCCGTCCGGTGCTGCAGTTTTTACCGGACAATTCGCCGATTTCGCCGGGCGACCGCATCGTTACTTCGGGGCATGGCGGCGTCTACCCGCCCGGCCTTGCGGTCGGCATCGTGGCCGAGGCCTCCGACACCGTTATAACGGTTCAGCCCTTTGTCGACTGGTCGATATTGAACCAGGCGGTGATCCTCGATTACGGTGTCGATGGTATTCTGCCGGCGCCTGAACAGGTGCCGATTTCACCGTCCCGATCGCAACCAGCCACGGAGCCAAATACGAGAGTGGTGCAATGAACACGCTCACCGTATTCCCGTTGATGCGCCGCTGGTTGGGCAATCTCGTACCGGTCGTGACAACCTTTCTGTTCGTGCTGATCGGACAACTGCCGTTGCCGGTACCGTTGCTGAGCGACGTCGCCCCCGCATTCGCGTTGATCTCGCTGTACTATTGGATTGTATTCCGGCCCGATCTCATGCCCTACGCCGCGGTATTCGGGCTCGGCATCGTACAAGACGCCGTGGCTGGCGCGCCCTTTGGGTTGTACGCGTTGGTCTACTTGCTGGTTCAGGCGCTGGTACTAAATCAGCGCCGGTTCATCGCCGGCAAACCGTTCTGGGTGTTCTGGAGCGGGTTCGCCATGGTGGCGCCGGTCGCGGCCCTCGCCACGTGGATGTTGGCGTCGTTGCTGCGTGGGACGCTTCTCGCGCCGGGAACCGCCTTTGTTGCATTGGTGATGACGATTATTCTGTTTCCCGCGATTGCCTGGCTGCTGGTTCATGCGCAACGGCGCTTCATTGGCATGGTCGAAGCCTGATGCAAAATCGTGACAGCGACCGCCGGCGTATGTTCTCACGCCGTGCGGCGATCCTGACCGGCGGTAAATTCGCGCTGCTGTCGGCATTGGTCGGCCGTATGTACTATCTGCAAGTGGTCGAATCCGACCGCTTCCAGATGCTGGCCGAAGAAAATCGTATCAATATGCGGCTGCTGGCGCCGTCTCGCGGACAGATCGTCGACCGCTTCGGGGTGCCGTTGGCGATCAATCAGCAGAACTACCAGGTCCTGGTCAAATCGGAGAATACCCCCGATATCGGGGCGACCCTCGATCGGCTCGGACAATTGATACCCTTGTCGGCCGACGAGAGGGCGCGGATTTTGGCAGAGGTCTCCCGAAAGCGGAAGTTCGTTCCCGTCTTGGTGCGAGAGTTCCTCGATTGGGAGGACGTCGCGCGCATCGAAGTAAACGCACCGGATTTGCCCGGTGTCATAATCGATGTCGGCGACCGGCGGTTTTATCCGCAAGGTGAAGTGGCTTCCCACATTTTAGGCTATGTCGGCGCGCCGGCGGCCAAGCACCAGACGGGCGATCCACTGCTCGAGTTGCCGGGGTTTCGCATCGGCCGCAGCGGAGTCGAGCGGACCTTCGATCTGGCGTTGCGCGGGCGCGCCGGATCGAGCCAGTTGGAGGTGAACGCACTCGGCCGGGTGATCCGCGAGTTGGGACGGCGTGAAGGGCAAACCGGTCAGACCCTCGTCCTGACCTTCGATTCCGCTTTGCAGCAATCGGCGATGAAGGCGCTTGGCGATCAGACTGGTTCGGTTGTGGTGCTCGATGTGAATACAGGTGCGACAATGGTCCAGGCTTCGACACCGAGCTTCGACCCCAACACCTTCACCAATGGGCTCAGCGAGACCGAATGGCGCGCCCTTGCCGACGATGAACGCGCGCCGCTGCGCAACAAGGCGATTGCCGGCGAATACGCGCCCGGCTCGACGTTCAAGATGATAGTCGCCCTGGCTGCGCTCAAGGCCGGGGTGATTAATTCGGACACGTCATTTTTCTGCTCCGGCAGCTTGACCTTGGGCGACGGCAAATTCCACTGCTGGAAGCGACAAGGACACGGCCATACGAATTTGAGCAAAGGCATCACCCAGTCCTGCGACGTCTATTTCTACGAACTTTCGCGCCGGGTCGGTATCGATCGCATCGCGGAAATGGCCAAGCGGTTCGGGCTCGGCCAGGCTCTCGACCTCGACATCCCCGGGTCGCGGCCGGGGCTAATCCCAACCAAGGCCTGGAAAAGGGCAATCATCGGCCAGCCCTGGGTGCTGGGTGAGACGCTGGTTTCGGGGATCGGTCAAGGCTTTGTATTGGCCACACCGCTGCAGTTGGCGACCATGACCGCCCGGCTGGCCAACGGCGGTAAAGCGGTGACCCCCTTTATCGCCCGCGATGTCATGGACCATGACGCATTAACCGGACGTCCAGAGGTGGCGCCGCCCGACATCGGGGTAAATCCAGGTCATCTAGATCTCGTCGTCAAGGCCATGGGGCGGGTGACCAACTCGCGCCGGGGAACCGCCTACCGCGCTCGTATAATGGTGCCGGGGATGGCGATGGCGGGCAAGACCGGTACCTCACAGGTACGCCGGATTTCCCGGGCCGAGCGCGCCGCCGGAATCCTGCGCAACGATCAATTGCCGTGGAAGCGGCGCGACCATGCGCTTTTTGTTGGCTTCGCGCCGGTCGAGGCTCCTCGCTATGCGGTCGCTGTCGTCGTCGAGCATGGCGGTGGCGGTTCGAGCGTTGCGGCGCCGATCGCCCGCGATATGATGATCGAGACCCTGAAACGGGATCCGGCGGGCCAAGCCCCCGGCGCCGATGTAGCCGGCGCGCGGCCGGCCGACGGAAAGGTCTAGCGGGCGATGTCGCGGGTCGAGGAATTTGGCTCGTCCGAGCTATCGCTGCGCGAAAAACTGATTCATCTGAATTGGGAAATGGTGGCGATGATCACGCTCATTGCCGGGATCGGATTCGCCATGCTGTTTTCCGCAGCGAACGGCGATATGAGCCCGTGGGCCTCGCGCCAAATGGTGCGCTTCGGCATTGGCGTGGTGTTGATGCTGGTGATTGCCGTGATCGATATTCGGTTCTGGCTCAAAGTATCCTACGCCCTATACGGCATCAGCCTTATATTGCTCGCAACCGTCGAGGTGATGGGGTCGGTGGGCATGGGCGCGCAGCGTTGGCTCGATCTCACGGTTATTCAGCTGCAGCCGTCGGAAACCATGAAGATCGCCCTGGTCATCGCCTTGGCGCGCTATTTTCATGGCCTCGAGGCCGATGATGCCGGCCGCGCCCGTTACTTAATCGTGCCGCTGATTCTAATCACGGCGCCGATGGCGCTCGTATTGCGCCAACCCGACCTGGGCACGGCTGGCGTATTGGGCCTGATCGGTATCACCATGCTGTGGCTTGCCGGCGCCCGGGTGTGGCAGTTCATGTTGGTTGGCGGGGCCGCTATCGCCGCGGTGCCGATCGGCTGGCAATTTCTGCACGGCTACCAGAAGCAGCGGTTGCTAACGTTCTTGAACCCGGAAAACGACCCCCTTGGCGCGGGTTACCACATCATGCAATCAAAGATCGCGCTGGGATCCGGCGGTATGTTCGGCAAGGGGTTTCTGTCGGGCACGCAAAGCCATTTGAACTTTCTGCCTGAGAAGCAAACCGATTTCATATTCACCATGCTGGCCGAGGAGTTTGGCCTGATCGGCGGCACCGGACTGGTCGCGCTCTACGCGCTATTGATCGGCTACTGCATCTATATCGCGTTTCGCTGCCGCAGCCAGTTCGCCCGGTTGCTGGCGATGGGCCTGGTCGCCAACTTCTTCCTCTACGTATTCATCAATATCGCCATGGTGATGGGCTTGGTGCCGGTGGTCGGCGTGCCGCTGCCGCTGATCTCCCATGGCGGCACGGCGATGCTGACCGTGCTGATCGGATTCGGCCTGGTGATGAGCTGCTGGCTCCACCGCGACATCTATATCAACCGGCGCGGTGCAGCGTAGCCAAGGCCGCCGCGCTAGACGATCCACTGTGCCAGGCGATCCACCGCGCGCTATCGACAGTCTCAGACCCGTTTGCTATATCCGCAACTCCCTAAGGTGGGCGCATAGCTCAGTTGGTAGAGCAGCTGACTCTTAATCAGCGGGTCCGGGGTTCGAGCCCCCGTGCGCCCCCCAATTTTTTCAAAGGCTTAGCGTGTATCTTAACGCTTAGGTTTTGGCCCCAGTAGCCACCCAGTAGCCACCAGAAATAATTTTTCCTTCAACGTTCGTTCGGGTTTGCCAGTTTAATGCCCCAATCTTCTAAGCATGGGCTGGCTACAGCCTCGTATAAAAATAATTACCCTTTACGCTTTACGCGGTTAGGGGGTCACACATTTTTCGGCCCCTTCTCCGCAGTATTTTCAAAGGTTTACTGTACGCACGGAGACTCCCATACCCTGGACAATGAGTAGGTATTAAAACGACTCAGAACGCGAAATAAGCGCCTTGGAGAGTCGTTGGCATACTTGCCTACCCTCGCGGCCACAGAACCTGCCAACGCGAATCCTGAGTCCACACAGAGTCATACAGGCATATAAATTCACGAGCCCATTACGGGACTCCCACGCGCCCCGCGTTACGGTGGCGCAAATTCACCGGCACCGTCTGTTATCGGGGCAAGAGCGGTCGTGGCGCTCGACCCGGTGTCATGGCGGGGAATAGCCATTACCGGTGACGTGACCTGCTGGCAACCTCCCAGCAGCAAGCGTGCAAGTCACCGATAACTAGATAGCCTAAGATTAAGAGCATTTGCCGGGGCTCATACCGAACGATCCGCCGCCCTTTCACTCCCTCGCTACTACAGTGTCATAGAGTCCGTAATGGGTCAGACCCTCGTGGCTTTCGACTCCTGTGTAACGGAGCGAGGCGTCTTCGTAGCGGCGGAAGGCGAAGACAGCCTGGTTCATCTGCTCCGTGTTGAATACCTTCAGGTGCACGAGCAGGTGGAAGTCCTTCACCGTCAGGCCAGTAACGGCCTGAAACAAATCCGGTTCGAGCTTGGTAATGACATCCTGTAGCGTGTTCTCGCGGAATTCGGTCAGATAAGTGATTATAATCCCGATAAGCAGCGGCACGGTGCGACGGATCGCTTATTAATGAGCCACAGTCCGCACCACTGGC
>JAPUHN010000117.1 GCA_027297685.1 Alphaproteobacteria bacterium
CCATACCGCCGATCGAGTTGTTCACGTGCGCGGCATCGCCGGCCAGCAACACAACACCTTTCCGGAACGTCGCAGCGACGCGTTGGTGGACGGTATAAAGGTTGCGATGGACGATCTCGTACGGGCCTTCGACCGGGAAAAAGGCCTGCAATTTCCGTTGCGTGAACGCGTCCGCGAGTAGTTCGTCCTCGGGCGCCTCGGGATCGACCGGGTAGACCGTGCGCCACAGCCCCGGTGGTCCGTCGCCTGCCACCTTGAAGCAATTGCACCATTCATCCGGGTCGGCAATGTAATTGCGGTAGCACATGCCCCGGTTTGCCTCGAAATCGAAGGGCGTGGTGAGCACCAGGAAGCGTTCGGGCCAGGTGAAGCCTTCGAACGCGATACCGGCCTGCTTGCGGACCAGGCTACGGCCGCCGTCGCAGCCGATAAGATAGCGACCGGCGTGCTCTTGCGCTCCGTCGGGGGTATCGACAGTGACGGTCACGGCGTCGCCCTCGATCCGCACGGCCGTCACCCGATGCGAGAAACGAACGTCACACCCGGCGAGCCGGTCGAGGCGGGCGATTAGGATCTCAGTCAGCTTGAACTGCTCGCATTGGACGACATAGGGAAACATTGTGTCGTTGCGCAGCAGGTCATGGTCGAACTCAGCGACCAGTTCGCCGGTTGGCCGGTCCCAGAACTGGAATTTGCGTGCGATCAAGCCGCGCGCGATCACCTCGTCGACCACGTCGATCCGGTCGAGCAGCTCGAGGGTCGCGGGGTGGGTGGTGGCCGCGCGCGGATCGTCCCGCAACGCGTCGTTTTCGTCGAAAACGACGACCGGCACGCCCGCCAGGCCGAGGGCATAGGCGCAGACCAGTCCGACCGGTCCGCCACCTGCGATCAGCACTCGTTGGTCGTTCATGGTTGCTCTCTCGACAATCGATAGCCTATTCGATCGACCGGGACTGGCGTACCGCGTTGATCATCGATGTCTGCAACAACATTTCGATCGAGCGCTGCCGATCGCCTGCGACGGCGCGCAGATCGTCTTGCCGCTGGCGACGGACCGCTGGATCGGCCTCCTCGATCATCTCCTTGTTGCGGATGGACTGCGTTTGCACGAATTCGATCGCGATCGGACGGCGCTGACGGTCGTACTTGTCGAGCAGGTCATCGCTGGCGCCCTCGTTCAGCACCGCTACCAGTTTTTCGGCCACGTTGATGCCGTCATGAATGCCGCCGTTCATGCCCATGCCGCCGAGCGGGTTGTTGACATGTGCAGCGTCACCGGCCAGCAGCACCCGGCCCCGCCGGTAAGTCTCGGCCACGCGCTGATTGACGCTATAGATGGTGCGGTGCGTAATCGAATAATCGGCTCCATAAGCGGCGATGCGCTTCATACGCTGCTGCAGGTAGCCTTCCGCCAGCGAGTCCTGGTGGCTGATTTCGGCCTGGACCGGGAACAGGAACCGCCAGGACTGGGGCACATGAATCAACGCACACCATTCGGTCGGGTGTGAGATGTAGCTAACATCGTCCATCCCCGGCACGATCTGCGATATGTCCTCAGACACGCTCACGGTCACGAAGTGTTCGTCGTAGGTAAAGCCGGGAAAGCCAAAATTTTGCGACTTGCGCACCGTGCTGCGTGATCCGTCGCAGCCGACGAGATATTTGCAGGCGATGTTTTCGGGCCCACTGGGAGTATCGTATTCCACCACGGTCTGCGAGTCGGTCTGTGTAATTGCAACCACACGAGCATCGAACAACAGCTCGACGTGGGGGTATGCCGCCAACATTTCCGCGATCACCCTGGTCAGTTTGAACTGCTCGCACTGCAGCCGATAGGGGTGTGCGGTATCGTCCTTGAGCAGGGTAAGGTCAAACTCCGCAATCAATCCGTCGTCGAGGTCACGGTACTGGAAAGTCGGTGTGACCCGACCCTGTTCGATCAGTTTCGGCGTAATGCCCAATTCATCTAGCATATCGAGCGTCGGCGGATGGAATGTAGAGCCGCGCATGTCTTGCACCAGCTTCGGCTCAGCCTCCAGTAGCCGCACCGCGACACCGGCGCGCGCCAGAATCAGGGCAACGACACAGCCGACTGGGCCGGCCCCCACGATCACAACTTGGGTATCGTTGCTCACGCACCTCTCCTTGAGCGGGCGAAAAAATTCTCGATGGTTCGCCGCGGCCCACTTAGAACCGCTCGAACAGCCAACCTCTTCCTTGAAACTTATCGTTGACACCGATAGCGCGTAACGCGTGCCAGATGGTCGCGACGTTGATGGGGATGACAGGTTTGCCAAGCTGTTTTTCCAGCGTTGGGAACAAGTCGACATTACTCAAATTCGTACCGGCCTGGACGATCGCATCGACATCTTCACCGTCTAGCTCGTTCAGGATCACGTCCAGGACCTGACTTTGTGGTGTATGCGCGATCGAGTTGGCGGTATCGCACTTCAGTCCGATCACTTTGGTAACCTCGTAGCCGGACTCGACGAAAAAGCGATGCACCTGCTCGTCGCCGACAGGCTGATAAGGTGTCAGCGCCGCCACGCGCTTGGCGCCGAACTTCTTCAAAGCCGCGTCGATGGCGTTGGCGCCGGTGGTTACGCCCATGTCCGGGCCGATCTGCTCGCGCAACCGCGCGGTGAATTCCGCATTGCCCTCCAGGCCACCCCAAAATGTCTCAGCCGACATCCCCATCATGATGTAATCGACCTCGGCAGTCATGATGTCGCGCATGGCGTGCGGGATGGTTGCGCGGATGGCGTCGATAAAAGCGAGGAACATGTCGTCGCTCGACAAGTCAATCTGCTCGACGAAAAATCTCGCAAAATGCCAGGTCACGCCGTCGGGAATGAACCGCTGACAGTCGTATTCAACGCCGATGTTCGTCGATGGTATGATGACGCCGATACGGCCGCGACTGCCGATCCACGGCTCTTGTGGCTTGGTCAAAGTCACGGTCTGATTCATCTGTTTCCCTCCAATTTGTGTCTGCACGTGCACGGACGCGGACAGTATACCGCGATACCAAGCGCGCGATAGGTGACCAATGTTGCCGGGCTGGCCGGTGCGCTATTGCGCCTTCGTGGCCGGTGACATCGTGTCACGGCCCAACAGCGTAATCGCACCAATGATTACGGTGCCGCCGACAAGAGTCCACAGGTCAGGGACTTCGGCGAAGAATACATAGCCGAGGATGGCGCCGGCGATCAGGCGGAAGAAGATCATGGGATCGGCGACGGTGATATCGGCGACCCGATAGGCTTGCGTCGTCGCGACATGGGCGATCGTCGACGATAGCCCGACAAAGGCGACAAGGCCCCACCCGGCCGGGCTTGGCCACGACCATACGAACAGGGCGGGCACGAGCGTCAGCGGAGTCGACAACAGGGTCATCCAGGCGACCACCGATGTCGCCGGTTCGGAACGGATCAGCACCTTGGCGGTCAGATTGGATGCTGCCTGCTGGACGGCATAGGCGAGCAATAACACCGTGCCCAGGGTAACAACTGCAATACCGGGGCGGACAATCACCAGCATGCCGGCAAAACCCGTCGCAACGGCGAGCCAGCGATTGAGACGAGATGGTTCGCCCATCAGCATAATGGCGCCGGCGCCGGAGATCAGCGGGGTGATGAAGGCAAGGGCGATGACTGTAGCGATCGGCGTGATGGCGATCGCTGCATAAAGGCACAGCAGAGCGGTTGCCTGCAGCACCCCGCGCAGCAGGTGCAATCGAAAAAGCAGACCCGGTCGCCAGTTGAAGTTTCGTCCGAGGAAAATGTGGCCCAGGAACACGATCGCGAAAACGCTGCGTAAGAATACGACGACGAAAGGATGCATTTCGTCGGCGGCCAGGCGAACTGCGACATTGCTCGCGGCGAACGTTGCACCGGCGAGGATCATCCAAAAAGTGCACTGGATGTTGGTTTGCAAATGATGTTGGAAATGCGGTGCCATTGCAGCCGGAAGGCTCCTGAGTACGATAGCAAGGGGACAGTGATCTGTGTCCTGTACTATACTAGCCGATCGTCGAGAGGGGCTCGCCGAAATGACAACAGCGGAATTGTGACATGACGGAGTCGAACAAGGTGCTGGTCGTCGGCGCGGGACCGGTCGGTTATACGGTTGCCCTCAATCTCGCTCAGTACGGCATTCCCTTCACGCTGTTGGAAGTGGACAATGAGATCTCCGAGGATCCGCGCGCCGGCACTATTCATCCACCCACGCTCGAGATGTTCGACCGGCTGGGTCTCAATGAGACCATCTTCGAGCGCGGTTATGTTGTCCCCAATTACCATTATCGCGATCGCCGGCAGGGGCTTATCGCGGACTTCGATCTCGGACTGTTGTCCGTCTACACCGAATATCCGTTCCGACTTATGCTGGAACAACACAAGATCTCACACATAATTTCCGACCGGCTCGATGCGTTCGATAACCACCAAATACTCCGCCAACACCGGGTCGTCACCGTCGGCCAGGACGATGACGGCGTCACTGTCGAGGCTGAGACTCCGGAAGGAAACAAGACATTTCGGGGACGATACATCATCGGTTGCGATGGCGGCCGCAGCCAGGTGCGCAAGTCGATGGATGTTGATTTTGAAGGTTTTACTTTCCCGGAGAGATTTCTCGTCGTCTCGACGCCGTACGATTTTGGCGAACACGGTTACGCCATTACCAACTACATTTCCGATCCCGATGAATGGTGCGCCCTGTTCAAAGTACCAGGCACGGACGATGCCGGCCTGTGGCGCGTAGTTTTCCCGACTAACTCGGAAGACGACGAAGCCGACCTATTCGACGACCAGTCTATCGAGGACCGCCTGCAGGGATTTCATCCGAACCCAGCGGCATACCAGATAGTTCATCGCAATTTGTACACGGTTCATCAGCGGGTGGCTTCGAGCTATCGCGACGGTCGAATTCTGATCGCCGGCGATGCGGCCCACATCAACAACCCGCTCGGTGGCATGGGCATGAACTTCGGCATTCACGATGCCTTCAATGTTACCGAGAAGCTCGCGAAAATTTGGTTCGAGGACGGCGATGAGAATCTGTTGGATCTATACGACCGCCAACGGCGGACCGTAGCGGCGGAATATCTGCAGCTTCAAACCATCGAAAACAAAAAGAATATCGAGCAACGTGACCCTGTGGCACGCGAGAAATTCTACGACGAGTTGCGCGCGATCGTCGCCGACCCCGACCGGCAGCGCACCTATCTGCATCGTGTCGCAATGATCGAAGGGATCGAGCGCGCGGCGTCGATTACCTGAGCGCAGCGACGCGTTAGGGAGCGGCCGTCCGGTCTCCGCACCGTCGGCGGCGAGGGTATTCCCAGCTCAACGTCGCCGCGCATTCTCAATTTCAGCTGCAATACCGCTCGGGGACCGATCATGGACGGTGGCTGCGCTGTATACTAGATTTGTTACCTCCGTAACCGGATAGGCAACTGATCTCCATGCCAGATAATGAATGCATTTTAATTTCAGGCGCCGGGCCGGTCGGCATGATCACCGGCCTCTACCTTGCCCGGCAGGGCATTCCGGTCAAATTATTCGACACATTGGCTGATATACCCGCTGATCATCGCGCCGCAACGCTTCAGCCCTCAACCCTCCAGATGCTCGACGAAATCGGCATGACGTCGGTTCTCCTGACGCGGGGAATCAAATCTCCGATTTTTCAATACCGCGATAGGCTGAGCAATGAAATTGTCGCGGAATTTGACCTCGGGGTGCTCAAAGGCGAAACGCCATACCCGTTTGTACTTCAGATCGAACAGCACAAAACCGTGGGCATTGCATATGATATCGCGCGCAAGTTGGACGGCTTCGATATTCAGCGCGAACGCGAAGTAGTCTCCATTAGCCAGGATGGAGATGGTGTCGAAATTTCAGTGCGACTCCCGGACGGCACCGAAGAGCAGCACCGCGGACGGTATTTGATCGGCTGCGACGGCGGACGAAGCATCACGCGTAAATCCCAAGGTATCGATTTCCCCGGATTTACCTGGAAGGAAAGGTTCATCATCGTTGCGAACCATTTCGATTTTGCCGCCGCCGATGGCTACCGTTTCCGCAACTATGTCGCCCACCCCGCTCAATGGTGCGCGCTTATGAAGGTGCCGGGTGAGGAAGACGAAGGCGTATGGCGTTGTTTGTTCCCGGCGATGACGGATGAATCCGATGAGACGGTTATGTCGGATGAATGGATTCAGGCGCGATACGAAGAATGCCTGCCCTATGATCCGCCCTACGAAATCCTTCACCGAAATCTGTACTCGGTCCATCAACGTGTCGCCGAACGGTTTCGCCTCGGCCGGGTCATGCTGGCGGGTGATGCGGCCCACGTAAACAACCCCATCGGCGGCATGGGCATGAACAGCGGTATTCACGACGGCATTAACCTGGCCGAAAAATTGGGACGTGTATGGCGGGGTGAAGCGGACGACACGCTGCTCGACCGCTACGACCGTCAGCGGCGGCCGACCGCCAAGAGATATGTCCAGGCGGAAACCATCCGCAACAAGCAAACCTTGGAGGAAGCCGATCTCAAAGCCCGCCAAGAACGCTTCGACGAACTCCGCGCCACTGTCGAGGATCCGCAAAAACATTCAGAATATTTGCGGCGGGTGTCGCTGATCGCCATGGTCGAGGAGGCGAATAGCATCGAATGATCGATTTTTTCAGGCCGACCAACCCCTTCGCTGCCCAGACCGAACGGCTTGTCGCCGAAGCGCAGCAGGGCGGCGGAGATTTATTCGATATCGAGCGTGTATGCCGCGAACTGGAACCGGGCGATGCCGTTGCTTGGGAAGCGGCGTGGCGGGACCTCGCCGAAAAGACGGAGGCACGGGCGAGCGCGGCGCTTGCCTCCGGTAACGACACCACCGCCAGGGGTCACTACTTTGCCGCCAATCAGTATTACCGGCAGTCGGAAATCTTCATGCCGCCGGGCGATCCGCGCAAGGCGGAACGGTTCGTATTGGCGCAGCGGAACTTTCGTTCTGGGGCGGCGTTGCAATCACCTGCCATTGAGTGCATCCGGGTCAATTGTGGCGACGAGAGCTACGACGGATATTTCTGTCATCCCCGCGAGCCGCGCGCTGAACCCTACCCGGCGGTATTCCTGATCGGCGGCGCCGACGCATACGCCGAAGAGATATATTTCAGCGGCCGCCAGATCGTCGAGCGCGGCTGGGCATTGCTTCTGGTGGATACGCCGGGCAGAGGTTCGTCGCTCTATCTCAATGGCATTCCGGCCCGGCCCGACTACGAAGTGCCCGTGGCGGCGTGCCTCGATTATTTATCGGCCCGCCCCGAGGTTGACGCCGACCGGCTTGCGCTCATGGGGATCAGCATGGCGGGGTACTATGCCCCGCGCGCGGCCGCCTTCGAAGACCGGCTGAAGGCTCTGGTTAGTTGGTGCGGCTGTTACAGCATCCTCGACGATCTTTACGATTTCTTCCCGTTGCTTCAGCCGACGTTGCAGCGGCTGGTGGGGGCGGAAACCGATGCCGACGCCCGCGAGAAGCTGGCGGCCTTCTCGATGGCCGGCATCGCCGGCAATATTAGCTGCCCGACGCTGGTCACCCACGGGGTGAACGACCTTTTGATGAACGTGGAAGGCGCCAAACGCCTGTTCGCGGAAATCGGTGCCGCCGATAAGACTCTCAAAATTTGGGACGGCCCCGAAGGTGGCACCGGCCACTGCAACTACGACAACTGGTCGATCTCCATCCCCTTCATGCTCGACTGGCTGGAGGAAAGAATTACCGCACCGTGAAGCTGCTGCCCGGTCCGCATGGCGTCACCATAGGCGCTCGGACGCGATCGCCGCGCCCTCGGCCAGTGCGCTGAGCTTCGCCCAGGTTACCGACGGCACGACCTGCTGAATCGGCCCGGCGATGGTCGAGAAACCGCAGTCTGTCCCCGCAATCACCCGTTCCCGGCCGACGATGTTCGCATAGCGGCAGATCCGTTGGGCGACAAGCCGCGGATGCTCGACGAAGTTGGTGGTTGAATCGATGACACCGGGGATTAACACCTTGTCGTCGGGGATATCGATTTCCGCCAAGTCTTCCCATTCATGTTCATGCCGGGGGTTGGCGCCTTCGAACAACAATGCTTGCGGCCGCGCTTTCATACAGATGCCGAGGACTTTGAGGAGCGAAATATCATGCGTATGCGGGCCCTCGTAATTGCCCCAACAAATATGCATGCGCATGGCCTCGCCCGGGATATTCTGGGTGGCGTGGTTGAGGGCTTCGACATTTCGTTCCGCGATCCGAAGAAAACCCTCGTCGGTCAAGTCCTGGTACTGATTATGCCGCGCCGAGGCGAGGTCGGGACAGTCGATCTGTAACAGAAGTCCTGCCTGATAAATCGCTTCGTACTCGTCCTTCATTGCGTCCGCGAGATCTGCCACATAACGATCTTCGTCATGGTAGAAGGCGTCGGGCACGAATTTGGTAAGAACCCCCGGCGATGCCGCGTTCATGAATGTCTCGACGGGCTTCGCCACCGTCGCCGCGGCTTGGAGATTTGAGAGATCCCGTTGCAGCGGGCCGAAATCGGCGTATGAGATGGGGCCGGTACAGGCGGGAAGAGAGGGCCCGGTGTTGAACGATCCGCCTTTCGAGCCGGTCATCCGCCATCGCGCTTGTCGCTGTTGGATTTCGAAGTCGGGGTGGTCCAGCAGGTCCCGGTTGGGCGCGGCTTTGGGGATGTCGCCGGCCACATCGCCACGTTGACCCACACCACCTAGCCGATGCTTGACGTAAAACGCATAGGAGCTTTTGCTCATTTCGCCGTCGCTGACGACGTCAATCCCGGCCGCCACCTGTTTGGCGACGATATCACGGACGACCTCAGCCAACAGGCTCTCGAGCGCCGCATCGTCATAGTCGTCGCCTTCGAATTGCTTTAGGAGAATATCCAGCAACGATTGAGGACGCGGTAAGCTACCCACATGAGTAGTGAGGATTCGGTCTCGGCTATACTTCACTACCCCGTCCGCGCGGCCGATTCACGGCTTCTGACAACGTAGTCTCGGCCCACCAGGAACACCGCCAACGCCGCACCGGCAATGTCGACGAAACCCCCTCCTTGGAAGGCGCCGCTGGGTACTAGCAGCGCAACACCGGCGACGAAATAACCTGTCCGCGTTATGGGATCCAATTTTCTAAGGCCGAAACCCATAAGGGTTGCCGTCACCAACCACACACCGGCAACGGCCGTAACGAGTGCCACAATGACTTCAAATGCGGTGCCTTTCATGATGAGGCTTGGCGATAGTACGAAGAGAAATGGAATAATCAAAGCCGTCCACCCTATGCGCACGGAGGCAACCGCCGTTTCCATCGGTTTTGCATCGGCGAGCTTGGCGGCGACGAAAGCGGCAACGGCAACCGGTGGTGTTATCAGCGAGACAATACCGAAATAGAGCACAAATAAATGAGCCGCCAAGGGCTCGATCCCCAATTTGATCAGCGGTGGGGCGGCGAGCGTCGCGACCAACAGATAGATTGCCGTTGTCGGCATGCCCATGCCGAGAATCATGCAGATCAATGCCGTTAAGAGGAGGAGCAGCCAGAGATTACCCTCGCCCAATGTCACGAGCATGATCGTCAGCCCGTTGCCGAGACCCGTCGCGGTGACAATTCCAATTATCATTCCCGCCATTGCGCCGATGACGATGATATCGACCGCGGCGACGCCGGTATCTCTGACCGCGTTATAGATTTCGCGGGGCGCCATGCGCCGGCCTTTATAGCCAAACACCCAATTGACGACGACGATAGAGACGGACGCCCAGAGAGCCGATTCCTCGGGAGATTTGTTGAGCGTAAAGAGGGCATAGATCAGCACAACGAACGGCAGTACGAAAAACCACCCTTCCTTTAAAACTTCGAAAATCCGCGGAATCTGATCTTCTGGAACGGGGGCGATGTTTTTTCGTGCAGCCTCGAGATCTGCATAGAAAAATACCGCGATGTAATAGAGAAATGCCGGGATGAGAGCGGCTATTACGACGTCCTTGTAGGGAATCTCCAAAAACTCCGCCATCAGGAATGCAGCGGCTCCCATGATCGGTGGCATTATCTGCCCGCCGGTAGACGCAACGGCCTCAAATGCGCCCGCAACTTTGCGTTCGTAGCCTGCTTGGCGCATCAGCGGGATCGTGATCACTCCGGTCGAGGCCACGTTGGAAACGGCAGTGCCCGATATCGATCCGAAAAGGCCGGAAGCGACGACCGCGATTTTGGCCGAACCGCCGCGCGAGCGTCCCATGAGCGCGATCGCGATATCGGTGAACCATTGCGACCCCCCCGACTTCAGCAGGAGCTGCCCCATGAAAATGAACATCACGACGATCGTGCAAATGATGGTCATCGGAACACCGAACAACGCGGTATTGTCCAATACAAGAAACGGAACCAATTTCTTTTCAATCGGAAGGAGAGGTAATCCTTTGAGGTCACCCGGCACCAAATCGGCGAAAATTGCGTACAGGAAAAACGCCGCCAGGATGGTGACGAGGCTCCAACCCGTGGTACGCCGCAGCGCTTCAAATATGAGCGGAATGACGATAATCCCGATCGCGAACTGTTCGGGTCTGGTGTAGAACTCGTTTTCCTGGAGGTGCTGATAGCGGAATGAGAGGTAAATCATCGCACTCAGTCCGAGGAAAGCGAGCACCATGTCGTACCAAGGGACCGCGCCCCGCCGTTCATTCTTGTTGAAGGGAAATTTCAAAAAGGCGACTGCTAGCGCAATTCCGAGCAGGACTGCCAGTCCTTGTTCGGTGAACATGTCGGCGATGATAAACAGGTGGAATCGCGCCGAAAGCGATATCGCGGCTAGACAAAGGACGACGCCAAATACAGGAATCGTAAATTTCGCGTGCCACGGAGCCGGTGGGGCGTTAGCCGCTCCGGCCTGTTCCTTGGGCGTATCCGAATTGTTGTCTGTCAATGACTTGCGCCTGTGCGACCGGAGGACGATGGATATCAAGCTACGCGATTTCAGCGGGAATCGTTAGCGAGGAAATCGCGTTCCTGGCAATGAACCGCGGACCCGCGTGCCCGAAAAGAAGCACGCGGGTCAAGTTCCAGTTAAGACCTCAGGATCGATTTAACGTTTCCAGATACCGACTTCTTTGTAGAGTTTAACCGCACCCGGATGGTATTCAAGATCTTGGTCCCGGGCCATGGTCTTCGAGGAGTGGCTGCGCCAAAGCGGACTGGACGCCTTCAATTCTGCCTCGTTCTCATACATCGCCTTCACCACCTTGTAGACGATTTCATCCGATACGTCCTTATTGACCCACAGGTTGTAGTCGAACGCGATAATGTTTGTCGGGCTGAGAATACCGACGAACGGCTTCGCCGGTTTGACTTCGCGAAAGCCGGTTTTTGGAATATGTGCCAGGGTCGCTTTTGCCATCGCCGGCTCCCGGCTCAATGAAATGTATTTAACGCCACCCTTTACCTTGGCGTTCATATCCTTGATCGCGCCGGAACCGACTGCCCCGATTACGATATCGATCTTGCCTTCTTTGAAGGCGTTCCAGTGCTGCCGGAGACCAATCTGCGGTACTTTCTTGACGTCATCCCAAGTAAGACCGCCGTTGGCGAGAAAGGCCGTCATAAAGAATTCAAACAGCGGCGCGCCTTTAAATCCGGACGGGACGCGTTTGCCCTTGAGATCGGCAAGCGTATTGATGCCAGAGTTTTTTGCGACGAGAGCGCCGGTCCTGAACGTCATCATTGTCGCCGCGAGGCGCAGATTGTCCTGTTTACGGCCTTCCGAGAGTCCGCTCCCATCTACGGCCATAAAGTACTGCATGATGTTGGACAGGCCGAACTCAAGCTCGCCGCTATTGACCACCGGAATATATTTTTGCGTACCACCCATGACCTGAGTGCGCATCTGCAATCCGGAATGCGTGGACACGACCTTCGAAATCGCATTTGAAACCTGCGCGGTGGCGCCGCCCTTGGTAGTGCCGATGCCAACCGTTTGTGCCCAGGCGGGCGCGGCCACGAGGGTCGTGATGCCGGCGATTGTCAGAATATGTGCAAACTTCATGCCTGATACCTCCCTTGTAGATAGTCGGTGCCTGCTGATACGGCCCAACGGGTTTTTTCAACGTCCGTGACATGTTACATGATGAAAGGTCAAATTCAATGGTTGACGTTGTGCTGAGCTTGGAAACGGCTATCAAGATCCCCCACAAAAAAAGGCATTTTCTATACTGAAAAGTGGATTGAAAAAATACGATGAATGAAAATCGTCCGGTACTGGTGACTGGCGCGTCCGGCCGCACCGGCCGTAGCGTTGTCAGTGCGTTAGCCAAGACAGGGTTGAAAGTGCGCGCGTTCATCCGCCGCCCTGAGGTGGCGACCGAAATGGAGGCCCTTGGAGCGGATCAGGTTGCGCTCGGCGATTTGTTCGAAACAGAATCTCTTGCCGATGCCCTCGCCGGCTGCGGACAGGTACTGCATATATGTCCACCGATGCACCCTAAGGAGACGGAGTTGGCCCGCACCGTGACCGACCTCTGTCAGCGCCATGGCGTCGGTCGTATGGTGCACTATTCGGTGCTGCATCCGCTGGCGACCGATGTACCCCACCATGCGCGCAAGCTCGCCGCCGAGCAGTATTTGGTAAACTCAGGCCAGCCGTACACCATCCTGCAACCCGCTCGCTACATGCAGCATCTGGTGCCGATCTGGAATCGGGTGCTAGAAACCGGCGTCCACGATATGCCGTTCAATGTTGAGTCGCGCTTCAGTGTCGTCGATCTTGGTGATCTTGCCGACGCTGCGGCGATCGTGTTGAGCGGCGACGGCCACGACGGCGCGACCTACCAGCTGGCGGGTCCACAGGCGCTGAATCAGCGCGATATGGCCGATATTATTTCCGAGATTGTCGGCAAGCCTGTACAAGCCCGCGCCAAGGAATTGGACGAATTCCGCAAGGAAGCGGCGGCCGCCGGTATGGCCGCAGAACGGATCGAAACCGTGTGCACCATGAACCGACACTATAGTGCCCACGGCTTGACCGGCAATGCCAATGTGCTGCGCTGGCTGCTGGGCCGCGAGCCAACCGACTTCAGAACCTTCATCGAACGGGATCTGGTCGGCAAATAACCAACAACGAAGTGTCGCAAGGACGGGCGAAATGACGTCGCAGAGCAGAGCAGACCTAGTGGAAAGGTTGCGAAACGGGACGTTCACGATAGCGCCGGGAGTGTTTGAAATGATCTCGGCGCGGATTGCCGACAGCTTGGGATTCCCAGCGATTTACATGACCGGCTATGGCGCCGTCGCCTCCTATCTGGGTCTGCCGGACGCTGGGCTCGCCACCTTCACGGACATGGTCAACCGCGTCGCAACGATCGTCGACAATACTTCGACGCCACTGATCGCCGACGGTGATACGGGCTATGGCGGCCTGTTGAACGTTGAGCACACTATTCGCGGCTACGAGCGGGCAGGGGCCTGCGCAATCCAGCTGGAAGACCAGGTATTTCCGAAGAAATGCGGTCACACACCCGGCCGGCAGGTGGTCCCCGTCGAGGACATGGTCGCCAAGATCAGAGTTGCGAGAGAGACGCGGGATTCGGACGATTTCCTGATCATCGCGCGCACCGATGCCCGAGGTCTCTACGGTCTCGACGAGGCGTTGCGCCGCGGCGAGGCGTTTGCGGAAGCGGGAGCCGACATCCTGTTCATCGAATCGCCGGAATCGGTAGAGGAGATGTCGAAGATCTGCGGCGCCTTCGATAAACCGCTGGTCGCCAACATGGTCGAAGGCGGCAGCACACCCGTCCTAAGTGCAGCTGAACTGGAGGAGCTGGGATACACCCTGGTGATTTATCCCGCGACCGCATTCCTCGCAATGGGCGCGGCGGTCCGATCGGTTTACCAACATCTCTTGCGTGAGGGTTCGACCAGCAACGTGACAACCCCCTTGTACGATTTCAAGGATTTCAGCGGGCTCATGGGCTTCGACAAAGTCTGGGACTTCGAGAAGAAGTGGGCCGGCGCTGACAGCGCCGGTTAGGGATAATGTCTGTGGCATCGCGCCGTCATCCGACCACCTATGGCTGGCGGGCCAAGCTCGGCGTCATCGTGCCACCGACCAACACCGTCAACGAGGCCGAGTGGCAGCTGATGGTACCCGCCGGCGTCAGCGTGCACGCAACGCGCATGCCCATGCACGAGGACACCACCAGCGCGGCTGGCAAGCGCGCGCTTTATGACGATGTGCGGCGCGCCACAAGCGATCTTGCACAGGCTGGTGTCGATTCAATCGCCTATGGCTGCACCGCCGGCTCGATGGTGCTGCCGATCGCCGCACTGAGCGATTTCATGGCCGAGGTTTCCGGTGTGGCTTGCGTCACTACGGCGGCCTCGATCGTCAACGGCCTGAAGGCGCTAGGAATATCTCGCATCGCCCTGGCGACGCCCTATCATGATGCGCTCAACCAACACGAAAAATCGTTCTTCGCCAGTGTCGGCATCGACACGTTGGCGATGCGCGGTCTCGGTATCGGCGGTGGCGGGCCGCAGGAATACCCGCGTATCGCGCGCACGCCGCCGACAGTGATCCACGACCACGTCGTCGCGGCCGACTGCGAGGGCGCCGAGGCGATGGTGATCTCGTGTACCGATTTTCCGGTACTGGACATGATTGCGCAGTTGGAGGACGAACTCGCAAAGCCGGTGGTGACCAGCAACCAGGCCACGTTCTGGGCGGCGCTGCGGGCCGCTGGCATCGACGACCGCTTCGATCGCTACGGTACGCTGCTCAGGAACTGCTGACGCGAGCGCCGGCGACCCGCTCAAGCGCGGCGGCTACCTCGGCCGCCGTCATCAGATCGGCGTACTTTTGTTCCATGTCGAACAGATTGGCCTCGTGCGGACCCAGCGCGCGGTCGCCAACGCAATCGCTCACCACGATGGTGCGGAAGTTGTAGCTCATCGAATCGATCACAGATGCCCGCACGCATCCCGAAGTCGTACAGCCGGTAACGAGCACGGTGTCGACCCGTTTGGCGACTAGCCAAGCAGTGAGATTGGTGCCGAAGAAGGCGGAGGGCTGGGTCTTGGTGAAAACGTACTCGCCGTCGCGCGGCTCCAGTTCCGCCACCACCTGGCTGGCCGGCGCATGCTCGGTCAA
>JAPUHN010000118.1 GCA_027297685.1 Alphaproteobacteria bacterium
GATTGCCAATGCTGAGCGCCGAATTGCCGGTCTGGAAGCGGCTCTTACCGATAGCACCGCAGAACTGAATGCGCTGCAGAACGAGCTGACCGAATTGGCGGGCCAACTCGCTGAAGCGATCCAAACGCGCGATGAGTTGCGCCTACAAAACGCCCAGGTCCGGCGCGACAGTGCGACCGAGCGCGCACAAAACGAGCGAGCTCGGGTCGACATCGAGAACGAGCTCGCGAGCCTTGAACGAACGATTGCCGATCTTCGCCAGAAGTTGGAAGCTGCTCGGGAACTCGCGCGTGCACCAACGCCAGTTGTGGCGACGACGCAGGACGACAGTCCACCTGAAGACGCACCGTCGGAGGACCTGCCATCTACAGCCGCTGAGGCGCCTGCTCCCGAACCGACAGCCGCCGCCAGCGCTTCGGCCGAGCCTGCAGAGACATCGGTTGAGGAAACCTCGCCAGCGCGGCCGTCCCGCCCGGAAGCCAGCGAACCAGAGCAGCAAACCGCAGCGGCGCCGGCATCTGTCGGCCCGATCTCCCAGGGAATTGCCGCCTATCGTGCCGCGGACTATCGGAAGGCCTATGAACTTTGGCTGCCGCCGGCGCTGAAGGGATCCACCCGCGCGCAATTTTATGTCGGTGCCCTACATTTTGAAGGGCGGGGTGTGCCGGCCGATCGCGTGCTGGCTTACATGTGGTTGCGTGCCGCCACCAAGAGGGATGATCCTGGCGCAATCAAGCTTCTCGATCGAGTGCGCGAAGGTATGACCGGGCCGGAACTGGCGGAAGCCGAAATTCGAATCGCCAATGGCGAAGATTTTCCTAGCGAGTAGAATGCCGCCGGGTGATGGCTCGACGTTTTACCCGCAGCGTGTCACGCGGTTTCCCAGTTTGCGATACCGCCCGTTTCAACATGCCGGTATCGATTGTCGAGGAGGTCGGCAGGGCGCCATCGAACTAGGTATTTGCTGCAGCGTCGAGATACATGATCCAACTGTACGCGCACATTATCGTTACGACAGCCACACGTTGCACACAATAAGTTAGCGTCAGCCGGGAAACGCTCTGTAATTGCATTTGGTTCAAAATAAAATTTGTCAGGACAAATTTTCTTGCCAATAGCAAAGGAGACTGCCATCGTCATTAAATTCGGTTGGGTACATGGGAGAGTGTCAACTTGAATGAAATTTTTCGATCACGAGGGTGCATCGGCGAGCATCGCCGAAGTACATACTTAGGGAGGAAACCATGAAGTTACTAAGCACACTATTGGTGGCTGGCAGCGCATTGGTAATAGCCGGTGCGGCGCAAGCTGCTGAGAGCTACCGCATCGGTGGCGGCCCGGCCGGCGGTGGCTGGCACCCGGCGGTCAGCGCCGGTGCGCAACTGCTGAACGCCGAACTCAGCGACAAATACAAGTTCAACTATTCGCCGTCGAACGGCTCGGTCGATAATGTGCGCCGTGTCTCGCTCGGCAAGTTCGACACCGCCTGGGGCCATATCGGCCAGGTCTTCCAGGCGTGGAATGGCGTTGGTTTGTTCAAGGAAGACGGCGCCAACCACGACTTCCGCGTCATCGCCAATGTCCGCAAGCAGTCGCAGATCGTCGCCGTCCTTGCCGACAGCCCGATCAAGTCGTTCTCGGACATGAAGGGCAAGATCGTGAACCTGCTGAACAAGGGTTCGGGCAGCAACGTCAACTGCAACAACATCATGATAGGCGCGGGCATTGCCGACACTATCGACGCACGCAACCTCGGCTTTTCCGCCTCGGCACGTGCGCTGGGCGACCGCCAGATCGACGTCTACTGTTCCGCCGGCGCCCCGTTCCTGATTCCGGCGCTGACCCAGTTATCGATCAGCAAGCCGGTGCGCTACATCAGCTTGACCGACGAAGAGCAGGCCCGGGTCATCAAGACCAACCCGTTCTATGCTGCGATCACCATCCCCGTTCAAAAAGACGTCCGGGGCATGGATGCACCGGCCAAGTCGATCGCATATGACGTGTTCTGGATTGCACACAAGGGCATGTCGGACGAAGCCGTCTACGACATGCTGAAGGTTGCCGCCGAGCCGGCCAATCTGAAAAAGCTGGCCGCGACGGCTGCGTACTGGAAGACGCTGAACGGCGATTTCACCAACTTGGCGGTACTCGACATTCCGATCCATCCGGCGGCCGCCAAGTACTGGAAGGAACGTGGCGTCGACGTTCCGGCCAAGATCGTACAAGGCTACTGATCGGCCGCCCCTAGCGGGCAATCAAACTTATTGTCGTTGGGGCGCGAAGGGATTTCTCCCTTCGCGCCTTGTCGGCACCAAGCGTTCAACCGCCACAAACAAGACGTCGAGGTGTAGCGACATGGTCAGCACTGTATCCGTGTTGATGAAGATCGGTATCATCAGCGAAGAGATGGTGCGGCCGCGCACGCTGTCGGGCGTTGCGAAATACATCTTCTCGATTGTTGCGGTCGCCTACTCGTATTTCTTTATTCACATCGCCTTCTTCGGTCCGCCGGTCGAGGAGGTTTTCCGGGGAACATTCTTCCTTGGCGTCGCCGTCATGGCGTTGCTGCTGTTCAAAAACCGGCAGCGTTCAATCCGCGAGCGGGCCGTCTGGCTCGACGAGCTATTTGCATTGGCCAATCTGGGCATGCTGTGCGCGGCCATGGCCATCTGGTTGCACTGGCAACTGGGTGACCATAACGTAAAGTGGATCCGCTACTTTGACAACGAGGTGCTGCTGGTTGGCGGCATCGGTGCACTTGTCGGCGCGGGCCTATACGTTTTCGAGGGGTTGCGTCCGCGGCGCGGCGGCGGTTTCACGATCTCGGACGTCCTCTATGGCGTTTGCATCGTAGGGTCGGTTCTATGGTGGGCCGAGAACGTACAAGAGCTGCGCGTAAGCTCTGGCAGGGCCGTGCACGTCTTGCTGTTCGTCTACTCGATTATGATGGTCGCGGTCAGTTTCGAGATTGCCCGGCGTATCGTCGGTCCGCTGATCCCGCTGCTCGGCTTCCTTTTCTTTATCTACTCCTTCGAATTTGTCGCCGAGGCTATGCCCGGCATCCTGAACTATCCCGGCTATGACGCCGAGACCGTCATGGAATTCCTGATGGCGTCGACGGAGGGCATGCTGGGCCTGATTACCAACGTGTTTGCGACGTTTATCGTGATTTTCGTCGTCCTCGGCGCCTTCCTTGAGAAAACCGGCCTTGGCGTCGTAATCATCAACACCGCCTACCGGATGACCGGCGCGCGCACCGGTGGTCCCGGCCTCGCATCGGTGGTCAGCAGCGGCTTCTTCGGCATGATTTCAGGCAGCGGCGTCGCCAACGTGATGACAACGGGCACCTTCACCATTCCGTTGATGAAGCGGGTCGGGTATCGCAGCGATTTCGCCGGGGCGGTCGAGGCTGCCGCCTCGACAGGCGGCGCCTATATGCCGCCGATCATGGGCGCCGGCGCATTCCTGCTCGCTGAGCTGACCGAGACCAGCTATTTCGAAATCGTCAAGATCGCGGTGATTCCAGCCCTACTCTACTATCTCTCGGTCGGGCTGATGGTCTATTTCCGTGCCGTTCGCGACCGCCTGCACGGGGTGCCGGCCAGCGAACTGCCACGCTGGGGCGATATCGTGCCGCGTTTGTATCTGCTGTTGCCGATCCCGACGATGGTCTTCTTCTTGGTTATTGGAGATTCTCCGTTCCTCTCCGCGGCCAAGACAATCGTCCTGATTATCATGCTGAAGCTGATCGATCTATTGATCTCGGTCCCCACGGCGCGTGCGAACAGCTCATGGAAGCCGTATCTGGCGATTTCGTTCGCCGTCGGCATCTTCGTTTTCTTCTTCGGGATGGATATCGGTCCGCCGTTCTCCTGGCTTGTCGAGGACTATGTCGGCATCGGCATCGGCGATGCCGGCTATTGGGTGGTGTTCACGTTCATCGTTCTCAAGATCGGAGAAATATTGATCGTGGGGCCACCGGCCGACGTCCCCGTGGTTGCGGCAGGGCCGACGCCTGCGGAATCGATGCTCGGCGTCCCTGAAGATTTGAAGCCGATGGGTGGGCTCACCGACGTATTTACCGAACTGGTCCGCACAGTTTGGGTTTCGCTGGAAACGGGGGCACGCAACACACTGGTGGTCAGTTGTATCGCCGGCGTCCTCGGTATTCTGCTGTCGGCTGCGACGAAGTCCGACCTGCCAGGCCGCGTTGCTTCTTTGCTGGTCCAGGCCAGCGGTGGTTATCTGCCGATCACGATCGTCCTGATCATCATTGCCGGCTACATCGTCGGCATGGGCCTGCCGATAGCCGCGAGCTACGTCATCCTGGCGATCTTTGCGGTGGGTGCGTTGACCGATCTCGGCGTGCCGTCATTAGCCGCTCATATGATCAGCTACTGGGTCGCCGTCGTCAGCGCGGTCACGCCGCCGGTCGCGCTCGCCGCCTTTGCCGCCAGTTCGATATCCCTATCGGATCCGGTTAAGACAGGCAATCAGGCGCTCAAACTGGCGTCGATGATCCTTATCATGCCGTTCCTGTTCGTCTACACCCCGTTGCTGCTCGATAGCACCGTGTTCGATATCGGCGTTACCGTCGTTGCGTGCGTGCTCGGCGTCATCGCCTGGGCGAAATTCTTCGAGGG
>JAPUHN010000119.1 GCA_027297685.1 Alphaproteobacteria bacterium
CGGTCGGACCACGGACTGATCTCTTCATACTGCGCCGCCAGGTCGAACAGCATCCCGTCGGCGCCGAAATCGCCGATCAACTGGAACCCGATCGGAAGACCGCTCGCCGAATGCGCCGCCGGCAGGTTGATCGCCGGGTGGCCACAGGCATTGACCCAGCCGGTGTATACGGCGTGCCCCCGCCGCCCGACCGGCTGACCGTCGATCACATCTGGATACGGAGTGTCGGCGGACCATGGCAAGGCCGCCGCCGAGGGCGTCATGATAACGTCGATGTCTTCGAAGGCGGTCCCGACTTGGCCACGGAACCGATCAAGAGTTTCAATGACGCCGAGATATTGGGACGATGTCGCCGCCGCGCCCGCCGCCGCCATCTCTATGAAGCGGGGCGATACCATGTCCGGGGCATGGGGATGCAGATCGAAAAGGTGGGAAATGCCCACCGCCCCAATGATCGGCCATGCGGCGGTTACCTCCGATAGATCGATAGGCAATTCACCGGATACGACATCGTGACCGAGGTTTGAAATCACGTCCACCGCTTCCAAGACACTGGAGGCCACCTCGGGATCCAATGGTGAGTCGCCAAAGCGTTCAACATAAAGAATTCTTAATCGGTCGCGATGGCCGTTGCGCACTGGGACCAGGTTCGAGCGCCGGTCGAGGCGGGACGGACCGGCCATGGCGTCGAAAACCATCTTCGTGTCGGCAACGGTGCGACCGAGCGGCCCGCAGACTTCAAGATCCAGGAGGATCTTCGGAAAGCCGTTGCAACGGGCCACCCGCCCTATCGAAGGCTTGAAGCCGACCAATCCCGTATGGGACGCCGGGCGCCGTATCGACCCGCCGCCGTCGGTTCCAATGGCGACCGATGTCAGGCCGGCGGCGACAGAGGCAACGGCGCCACCGCTGGATCCGCCGGGGGTCAGCTCCAGGTTCCAGGGGTTCCGGGTGACGCCGAAAACCAAGTTGTCGGTATATTCGGCGAGGGTGAATTCAGGGATATTGGTTTTGCCGAGAATGATGGCGCCTGCGTCCCTGAGCCGGGTCACCGGCAGCTCATCGGTCTCGGGGACGAAATCGGCAAAGACTTTGCTGCCCCAGGTCGCCGGCATACCCTTGACCAGGATATGATCTTTCGCGGTTAGGGGAACCCCCTCGAGTGGGCCGCGGGACTGTCCGGATCGAAGCCGGTTTTCACTGTCCTTCGCCGCCGCGCGGGCGCCGGTTTCGTCGATGGCGATGATGGCGTTGATGGCCGGGTTCAATCTCTCGATCCGGCGCAATGTCGCATCCAAAAGTTGGACCGGCGATAATTCCCCAGCGCGCAGCATCCGGCCCAGTTCAGTCGCGCTGATCCGCCAAAGTTCGCCGCTGTTCATATTCGTTCAATTTCCGAACATCGTTTCCGGCAGCCACAGCACCAAGTCTGGGAACGCGATCATGACGCCGGTAAAGACCAGCATCAACGCCGCATAGGGCAGCGCGCCCCACATGACTTCCGAAAACGGCCCGCCGTCCTGGCGCACGCCTTGCACGACATACAAGTTCATGCCGACCGGCGGTGTGATCAGGCCGAGTTCACACATCAGGACGATGAACACGCCAAACCAGATTGGGTCGATGCCAACCGCGGTGATGATAGGGTAGGCAACGGGGATGGTCAGCACCTGCATCGACAGTACGTCCATGAACATGCCGAGCAACAAATAAAATAGGATCAGCACCAACAGCAATCCGGTGGCGGACAGGCCAAGCTCGGCTACCCACTGGGTCATCGTCTGGGCGATGCCGATGAGCGCCAGGGTGACGTTCAGGATAAAGGCGCCGGTGATGATCAGCAGAACCATGCCGGTGGTCCGCGCGGTATGGAAGAAACAGCGATGCAGGAACTCGAAACTGAGCGCCCCCTCACGCCAAGCTAAACCGAGCGCGACGACGACGCCGATGGCCGCCGACTCGGTTGGCGTCGCGATTCCAAAATAGATGCTGCCCATGACGATGAAAAAGATCAGCAGTGGTGGCACGAGATCGCCAAGGGCGCGAATTTTTTCTTTTAACGGCAACTCAACCGCCTGGATATCGGCTTTTCGGTTAAAGTTGGCGACGCCAATATAGGCCATGAACAAAAGGGTCAGCAGAATGCCTGGAATAATACCGGCGACAAACAATTGACCGATTGAAGTATTCGTCAGAGACCCGTAGATCAGCAGATTGACGCTCGGTGGAATCAGAATGCCGAGGGTGCCACCGGCCGCGAGCGAACCAAGAGATTGGGATTTGTTGTATCCCCGTTCATTCAACGCCGGCAGAGCAACGGTGCCGATCGTCGCCGCGGTCGCCACCGATGAGCCGGATGTGGCGGCGAACAGGGCGCTGCAGCCGATGTTGGTATGCAGCAAACCGCCGGGCAGGCGCCCCAGCCAAATCGACAGCGCCGAATACATGCGATCGGCGATGCCGCTGCGGAGTAAAAGCTCGCCGAGCAGAATAAACAGCGGGATCGCCGTCAGAATATTTTCATTCTGGACGCCCCAGACCACCGAACCGATCGATTCGAAGAGCGGCCAACCAAACACCAGAACGCCACCGACGGCGCCAAGAAGGACCATGATAACGGCGATCGGCATGCCGATCAGCAACAATCCCAGCAAGATTCCAAAAGCGACAACGATGTGCGTGAATTCCATTCGAAAGGGCTCCTGGTGGCGTCATCAGCGATGGCTGATGTCTTCGATTTCTTCAGCCAGTTCCTCGAAAGCCCCTTTCGGGTGGAACTCTTCGTTGAGTTCGTCCCGGCGCCGCATGAGCAGCAATGCGGTCGCCCGAAAGGCGTACACGATGGCGATAGCGGCAAACGCCAGCAGCGAGAAAAACCAAACACTTTGCGGGTAGATCATCGGAGTCGCCCACGGCGTCGGTGCGGTGCTGCCGTAATCGATTGTATCGCTGACGACCTTGTAGCAGACCGTGATCAACATAATTCCGAACAACCCCAGAAGAACCGCCGACAACCAGTTCAGGATGGCTTGCACGGTCGGCGGCAGGTGGCTGTGCAGTACGTCTATCCGAATATGGCCGCGCCCGATCAGGGCGATGGAAAAGGCCAGGGACGACCCGACGGCAAGCGCGTAGCCGCCAAGTTCGTCGGCGCCTTGAAAGGACACGTTGAAGACTTTGCGCATGATCGTCTCAAGGGTGACGAAAAAGGACAAAGCCAGAAACAGATAACCGAAAATACAACTCAGCACGGTTGCGATACGGTTCATGGGCCTATCTCCACAGGCCCATCAACAGCAACTTGCTTCTCAATATTGCAGGTCATGTTCCGGTCCTCCTTCGACACATCGATTAAGCCAATTCTGTGTCCAAAGAAATCGGGTCCGACTCGGGTCCAGAATAAATAGAGTATACCCCGATTCGCTAGCTAGAGAGAAAACCGACGAACCGGGGTGGGGCAGGTGTGCGTTTTCCGTGGCACCTATTTCATACCGAGTCTAATGCCGACGGTTTTTTTCCACTTCTCGGAACAACCAGGGTTGGTTTTGTCGCAGATCGCGGCCCAGGTCGGGAACGAGATGTCGCGGACGGCGTTCTGCACGATCTTGATGTCGCCCGCGGTCACCGGAACGCTTTTCAAGTTGAACTTTTTCACGGTCGTGCAGGGGTCTTCGCCGACATTGCAACGCACTGCGTCGTTAAACAACTCTTCGGAATAGGCCCAGATGTCCTCGATCAGGTTGTCGAACATGACCGTCACCGTGGTCTGCTGTTCAGGCGTGAACTTGTTCCACGTGTCCAGGTTGATGCCGTAGCCGTTGAGCGCGATCTGGAAGGCCAGCGGCAAGGTGTAGTTTGTTTCCTCGGGCCAGCCGGCCGAATTGGCGGAACTGGGGCCGGTGATGGCGCAATCGACGACGCCGCGGGCCAGGGATTGGTGGACCTCACCGAATCCGATGGGAACCGGCGTGCCGCCGACCGAAGAGACGAACTTGGCCAGGTTTTGGTCGTAGACCCGGACTTTCATGCCCTTGATGTCGGTCAGTTTT
>JAPUHN010000012.1 GCA_027297685.1 Alphaproteobacteria bacterium
GTCATAGGTTGCCTGCGCCTGCTCCATCGGGCGATGGCGGCCGCGTTCGCCTTCGCTGACGCCGAACCCCGGATAGTCCCAGGACAGCACGAAATAGCCGGCCTCCCACAGCCATTGCGGAACATCCATGCCATAGACGTCCTTCATGCCGCTGTAACCATGCAGCACGACGATGCCGGGCCGGGCGGCGTCGCCGGGCTTCCAGTCTTTCGGCCGATAGAGAAATCCGGCGATCTTTTTACCGTCGGAGTAGTACTCGACTTCGTCCCAAACTTTTTCGTGCGCCATGTCTATCCCCCCTGCGCGACAGATTTTTTTATTGTTACTCAGCCAAGCGATGCGTACCAGTCGCGTAACGCCGCCCCCATATCGTCCGGCGAATCTTCTTGCGGATGATGCAGGCCGCGCACCGTGACTTCCTTCTGGTTGGGCCAGCCGCGGATGATGGCCAGATCGCGCTCGAAAATAATCTGGCCCGGCGCGACATTGATGAAAAGTTTTGGCAACGTGTTTTCGGTCATCCACGCGGCGATCCCTTCGACCAGCTCGGCAACGTCTTTCGGTTCGCCGGCGATCGGAATCTGCCGCGGCCATGTCAACGTCGCCCGACGCGCCTCGCCGGCCTCGACATAGGGGCGGCGGATTTCCGTCATGGTTTCCGCATCGATATCGCGCATCACCCCGGCGGTGAAAATTTTCTCGACGAAAAAATTTTCCTCGAGCACAAGCTGCTCACCGTCGGGACCCCGTAGGCGCTTGAGCATCGCGCCGACGGCGTCGGGGTAATCGTCGTAACTCGCGTGGTCGCAAACCAACGTTTCGCAGTGAGCGAGCCCCTTGATCGCATCGGGATTGCGTTGCGCCCAGGACAGGCCAAGCGGACCGCCCCAGTCGTGCATGACGAATGTCACATTGTCGGTGACTCCGAGCGCCTCGAGGGTAGCGTCGATAAACGTCTGGTGTTCAGCCAGCGTGTAAGACTGCGGCCCGGAATTGGCGAGTTTGCCGGAATCACCCTGACCGATATTGTCGATGGCGATCAGCCTGCCCATCCCTTCGAGATAGGGCATGATGTTGCGCCACATATAAGACGAGGTTGCATTGCCGTGGAGAAATACGATCGGGTCGCCCGCGCCCTCGTCCACATAGGCAATGTTGCTGTCGTTGACCGCGATATTCTTTTTGGCGTAACGCATTCTCGGATCGATCATGGCCGGCACTTTCCCTTTCCTTTGGTGTAACGGGTAGGACTCAACGACAATTCCGGTGTCGCGAGCAACCCACTGGTTCGCAGGGCAGCTTTGCGTGTCTGCCGGCCCAACGCGCCCGCGATCATGATAGGGTCCGCCGCCCTTGCGACCTAGGACCGGATTTTCGACTTGGCGGAACATCTCCATCACGTGCACCTGTTGACCGAAGATATCGACCGGACCGTTGCCTGGTGGTGCGACATGCCGACTACCTGATCTGGGGCACGGCTCTCGGCATCACGGCAGCGATTGTGCTTTTATTGCTCTCGCCGGTGCCAACGGTGTGGACGATTATGGCGCCGATGGTGGTCTATGGGTTCGCCAACGGTATCCTGTTCCCCAACGCAATGGCCGGCGTGTGAGATAAAGGAATTTGCCGAAGTCATGGAATCCGAGACCCCACGAGTGAATGCATTGGGCCAACCCATCGGCGCCGCGTTAGCCGACTGGACGCCTCCCCCCGTGCCGCCGCGCGAGGCCATGGAGGGGCAGTACAGCCGGATAGAGCCGCTCGATCCAAAACGCCACGGCGCCGACCTGTTCGAGGCATTCGCCGCCGATACCGAGGGGCGTAATTGGACGTACCGCATCGAAGGGCCGTTCGGCGACCGGGCGGCGTTGGACGGGTGGCTGGCGCAAATCTCGATCCAAAACGACCCGATGTTCTTCGCCTACATCGATCGGCAGACCGGCAAGGCGGTCGGCAATGGTGCGTTCATGCACATCGATGCGAAAGTCGGTTCGATTGAGGTCGGGTCGATCATGTTCTCGCCGCTCATGCAGCGCTCGCGCATCGCCACCGAGGTTATGTATCTAAAAATGAAGCGGGCCTTCGAATTGGGATATCGCCGCTACGAGTGGAAATGCGACGCCCTCAACACGCCATCGCGCCGCGCCGCGCTGCGATTGGGGTTCAGCTTCGAAGGCGTATTCCGCCAAGCGACGATGTACAAGGCACGAAACCGGGATACGGCCTGGTACGCCTGCATCGATAGCGAGTGGCCGCAGCTACGCGACGCATTCGAGAGCTGGCTCGATCCGGTGAATTTCGACGGCGAAGGCCAGCAAAAGCAAAGCCTCAGCTCGCTCACCCGGCCGATCCTCGCGCGCGCGGAATAGCGGATCGAATTTCCGTGATTGCTATCTAAAACTGTGCCGCTTCCGTCGAGCCCGCCATTGCCGTCGTCGACGCCTGGCCGGCGGAAATCGCCGTGGTGACAGCATCGAAATACGTCGTGCCGACTTCACGTTGGTGGCGCGTCGCCGAATAACCCTCGGCCTCCGCCGCAAATTCGGCCTGCTGCAGACGTGAATATGCCGCCATGCCATCGTTCGCATAGCTGCGCGCCAAATCAAACGTGGCGTAATTCAAGCTATGGAAACCGGCCAGAGTGACAAATAGGAACTTGTAGCCCATGGCGCCGAGTTCCCGTTGGAAACGCTGAATGTCGGCCTCGTCCAAGTGCTTCGCCCAATTGAACGATGGCGAGCAATTGTAGGCCAACATCTGTTCGGGGTACTCGTGCTTGATCGCCTCGGCATAGCGTCGGGCTTCATCGAGATCGGGCGTTGCTGTTTCGCACCAGATCAGATCGGCATATGGCGCGTAGGCCAGACCGCGCGCAATCGCGCTGTCGAGGCCGCCGTTGATGCGGTAAAAACCTTCGGTCGTCCGCTCGCCACTAAGGAACCGCCGATCGCGCTCGTCGACATCGCTGGTCAGTAGACACGCCGCGTTGGCATCGGTCCGGGCCATGATCAATGTCGCCACACCCATCACATCGGCCGCCAAGCGCGCCGCATTCAGCGTGCGGATGAACGCGCCTGTCGGCACCAGAACCTTGCCGCCGAGATGCCCGCATTTCTTTTCCGAGGCCAGTTGATCTTCAAAATGAACCCCGGCGGCGCCCGCTTCGATCATCGCCTTCATCAATTCGAACGCGTTGAGCGGCCCACCGAAGCCGGCCTCCGCGTCGGCAACGATGGGCGCGAAGAAATCGAGATTGGTGTCGGCCGTGCCGTCGGCATGTTCCATCGCCTGCACCTGATCGGCGCGTTGGAAGGCCTGATTGATGCGTTGCACGACGGCCGGCACACTGTCGACAGGATAGAGGCTTTGATCGGGATACATTTGGCCCGCGCTGTTAGCGTCGGCGGCGACTTGCCAACCCGATAAATAGATCGCCTTCAAGCCAGCCCGGACGTGCTGAACCGCCTGATTTCCGGTAAAGGCGCCAAGCGTTGGCACGAAGTCCTGCTCATGCAGTAAGCGCCAAAGCGACGCCGCACCCCGATCCGCCAGAGTTTGGGAAATGGTCAGCGAACCGCTCAATCGTCGTACGTCGGCTAGTGTGTAGTCGCGCTTGATACGATCCCAGCGGTCGGATGCCCAAGAAGGTGTTGGCCACGTCTGATCCGACTGACCGGAAGTCATTTGATCGTCGGCAATGGGCGCTTTTGCGGATATTTCGTTCGGCAAGACCTGACTCCTGAAAGTGTTTCGTTTACGCAATCGGCTGATCTGGGCGACGACCGTCAGCTGGATTTGCCGGAGTTCGTGCGGATAAACGTCGCCGCGTAGAACGACGCACCGGAAAATAATTCGCTCGGCCGACCAGGTCCGTCGACCAACTGGAAGCGGTGACGTTCGATGCGGCCGGCGATGGAATACCCCTGTTCGCCGAGGCGTTGGCGGTGAAACTCGAGCGCCGCCGGCGTGGCATCGCGGGCGATGATGGTTAGACGATCGCAGTCGTCATCGTCGGGCGATGGCTGATCGGATGGTAGCTGGTCAATCTGAGATAAGGTATCCGGCATGGTGGTAACCTTTCTAATCTATCAAATTTATTGCACTGCACCACGAGCGATTCAGCACCGGCAAAGAATTGACAAACTATCGCTGCGTTGCAATAACCTTCTGCAAAACAATAAGAAAACATGTAATCAGATGTAAATTTTGCGGTGTGAAGCTGTAAATCGTGTAAAGAAAATTGTGGCGTTATATTGCACTGCAAAACGAGGCAAAGCATGGCGAAATTAGGCGCTGGCAAGCGAAACCCGCCACAACTCGGCGGTAACGTCCGCCGAATTCGTCGGCAACGCGGTCTCAGTCAAGCGGCACTGGCTACCGAACTCGGCATATCGGCCAGCTATCTCAACCTGATCGAGCACAACCGTCGAAACCTAACGGTACCGTTGTTGATCCAGCTCTCTGAGTTTTTCGATATCGAACTGACCGATGTCGCCGACAATGACGAGGGCAGGCTGGTCGCCAACTTGATGGAGGTGCTGAGTGATGACCTGTTCTCTGAACTGGATTTAACCAACACCGATGTCCGTGACCTGGCGACGTCAAATCCGACCGTCGCGCGCGCGCTGTTGGCGCTTTATGACCGCTTTCGCAACCAGCAGGACGACCTTGCCACGCTCGATCGGTCCGCCGCGCTGTCACCCGACGACAATGGCGGTCGCGACCGGTTGCCGAGCGAGCAGGTTTCAGATTTCCTGCAAGCCAGGAACAATTATATTCCCGAACTCGAAGCGGCGGCGGAGCGCGTGAATGGCGATGCGGCACTCTCCGGCGAAGACCCTCTGCGGGCGATGGCGGCCTTTCTTGCCAACACTTTCGGCGTACGCATTGTTGCCTTGTCGCCGGCCGGCGACAACATGGTTCGCCGCTACAATGAGCACGAGCGCATTCTCGAAATCTCGGAAATGCTGCCAGCGGCGAGCCGTATATTCCAGATCGCCCATCAGATCGGCCTGCTGGCCGCACCACTCGAACTCGACCGGCTGGTCGGCGAAGGAGACTTCGCCGGAGAGGATGCCCGGACCTTGACGCGCATTGCCCTGGCAAACTATTTCGCCGCAGCGGTGATTATGCCCTATCAGGCGTTTCACAGAGCAGCGAAAGCCAACCGCTACGACATCGAGTTGCTGCAACATCGTTTCGGTACAAGCTTCGAGCAAGTTTGTCACCGCCTGACCACCCTGCAACGGCCGGGCGTACGGGGCGTGCCGTTTCACCTTCTGCGCACCGATATCGCCGGCAATATCTCGAAGCGGTTTTCCCTGTCGGGAATTCATATTCCGCGCTATGGCGGCGCATGCCCGCGGTGGAATGTATATGCCGCTTTCCTGCAACCCGGAACGATCAACGTTCAGATATCGAAAATGCCCGATGGCGCGACTTATTTTTGCGTTGCACGCAGTGTCCGCAAACGCGGCGGCGGCTACGGCGCACCGCAAAGTCACCTGTCGATTGGCCTCGGTTGCGAGATCGGCTGGGCCCGCGAGCTCGTGTACGCCGACGGTATCGATCTGGACAATCCAGAACTTGCCATCCCGATTGGCGTTTCTTGCCGTACCTGCACCAGGCTCGATTGCGGCCAACGGGCGTTTCCGCCGGCCGCCCATCAACTGAATATGGACGTCAATCTGCGCGCGGTGTCTGCCTACGTATCGCCGCACACGACGTAACGCCATTGCGCCCGGAACGGTAAAGACACGAGCCGTCCGGCACCCCCCGCCCGACAAGGTCGCGCTGCGCGGTTCGTCGAATTGGACGAGATCGTAGCGTTATACCAAGTCTCGCTAATACGGACCCCTTTCACCGCCAATAATTTGTTCGCCGGATAGGCGCGGGTTGCGCCGCGGTGCTGGTACCGCAAGCGGCCCGCAACGACGCCGGCGGACAAAGGATGGCGGCCTGCGGTGGGGCGGCTTGGCCCTCCGGCTGCGTTGCGCGGCTGGCCCGATGGCCCCGCATCGCGCTGTGCCGCGCGCCTAACCGGGCGAGCCAATCCGTCCCCATGAAAGGGGTCCGTATTAGCGAGATTTGGTATTAATAGGCCGGAGCGCGGAGAACAGCTACTCCCTGGGCGCGACGTTCGTTCTTACCGGCGGCCGTTTAAAATATTGGAGTTGGCCGTTTGGTTGCCGACCAGCGGATCGCGCGCGGCATAATCTTCCCATAGTGGGAACATCGATATGAGGTCGCGGTTCAGCAACGTCTGCAAAAACGTCACGCCGACCCCCGAGCTAAGGAAGTGCCGGTAGGCCTTGACCGCGAACACGTCCGGATTGAGACCATACACGATCGGGTTGATCTCCAACTCGGTAGCAAACGCCTGCACTTGGTGGTGATCCAATATCCGTTGGCGCAACGGCAGCGGCATGGTCGCCAACTGCACGATGTAGGCGATATACTCGTGCGCCAATCGCGTTGGCTCGTCGACTTGAAAATTGTCCTCGGCAATCGCGTGGGCAACTTCGTGCGCCACTACGCTGCGGAACAGCGCCTCCTCGTAGGGTACACCGAAGATCGGTTTTTCTGCGGCCATCTCGAGTTGACCCTTTGTCGAGGTCACTAGAATCAGATTCCGGCGGGCGTCGAACTGGCCGAGGACGCGGAATGACGGATTTTCCGCTGCTTGGGTAAGAACGGTATCGAGGACGTCGATCCGCATCACCGTGTCGACGGTGAGGCCCTGCTGCGACAAGAACGCAACGGCGTCGGCCGCGCCGGCGCAAGCCAAAAAGGTGTCGTATTCACTGTCGGCGACAATAGTGGTGTTGGTGCCAACGCACCGGCGTTCGGCGGCGGCAGCCGGACTGGCGAGCGCCGCGGCAAAGAGCGTGAGGTAAAGAAACAAACGCATGTCTACCTCCATGGGTAGCGTTGGTTCTCCCTCTAGACTCCCGGTCGATGACTTTTATTGTGGACGCCCGGTACATGGCAGCGCGTTCGCTGCCGGTCTCCATCTTCGCTCAGGTCCGGTTAACAGGAGGTAAACGAATACGGCGGTGTGTCAGCATCCCATCAGGGGTCACCGCGCGGTACGACCCGGCGATCCGCGGGTTGACACAATGATACCGCAGTGGATAGCTCAACCCGGCGGCAACCATAACAAGACGGATCAATTAGCGATGATTACCAAAGGCATCAAAGAACTTTGCGCCGAGGCAGAGCAGGAAATCGAAACCCTGTCGGTCGAGCAAGTACTCGAGCTTCACGACGACCCCGACGTGGTGCTGGTGGACATACGCGACATCCGCGAATTGTGGCGCGACGGCACGATCCCCGGCGCGATTCACGCGCCGCGCGGGATGTTGGAATTTTGGGTCGATCCGGAAAGCCCTTACCATCGCGAGGATTTCGGCTCCGGGAAGAAGTTCGTATTTTACTGCGCCGGCGGCATGCGCTCGGCCTTAGCGGCGCAATCGGTGCATCGGATGGGGCTTGCGCCCGTCGCCCATATGGCCGGCGGCTATAGCGCCTGGGTCGAGGCCGAAGGACCGACGGTGGAAAAAGAGGCCAAGCTGCCGAAGCCGAAGACGGATTAGCAGACGCAATAACGGTGTGAGCTAGGGCGCCTCGCTCGGCTGCAGGCGCAGTTGGTCGAGCTGATCGGTCAGCCGCGAGCCCTCGTAAAACGCCTCTTGGTAGGCCGGGCGGGCTTTCATGCGCTCGAACCAATCGGCCACGCGCGGAGACTCCGCCCAGATATCGGACATTCCCAAGTCTTCCATGCGTTGAAACAGCGGCGCGACGCAGATGTCGGCAATCGTGTACTGGTCACCGACCAGCCAAGGTCCGTTGGCGAGCGCCGTTTCTATGCGCGCAACCGTCATTTCCAACTGCCGGATCGAATTATCGTATTCTTGATCGCTGAAGCCGGTGCGGTTGAGGCGCATGAAAAACTCACGCCGCAATGTATTTTGCTCGCGAAACGCCGCGTATTCCTCTTCGCTCATCGCCTTGAAGCGGTCCAGAAATCGGTTCTGGAAACTTGGCACGCGCACCGCCATCGATGGCACTTCATCGATAAACCGCAACCATGCCCGCATATCGGCCCGCTCGGCCGGATCTTCGGGAGATAGTTTCGGCTCGTCCGGCCACACTTCGTCGACGTATTCGCACATGACGGTCGATTCGATGATCGGCCGACCGTTATGGACGAAGGTCGGCACGACCCCATTGGGGTTGATGGCGAGATATTCCGGCGTAAGATTTTCCGCGTTCGACAGGTCGACCAGCCGGTTTTCCCACTCGACTCCCTTTTCGGCCAGGCAAATACGCACCTTCTGGCTACACGTCGACTTGTCATGGTGATAAAGCACCAGGCTCATCGCACTTCCCCTCTAGACGGTCGCCAAAAGATAGACGACACCGGGTTCGGCACGAAGGCCGAACCGAACGTCTTTAAAAGCAATCCCGGTCGATAATCTTACTCGGCAGCCTCCGCGGTGTCGCTGTCTGCGAAGGCCGGCATGATCTCACGCGAGAACAGGCGCAAGCCGTCGATTCCCGAACCGCCATCCGACAGCAACAAGTAACGGACGCCGCCATCGCGCAAACGGGTGATCTTTTCAGCGATCTCGTCGACCGTTCCGAACAAGGCTGCTTCCATCGCCGTTTCGGTGCTGTCGTCGTAGGACATGATCGATGCTTTGTTGGCGCCGTCCGGCCGTTGCGCCAGATTGTCGATGCGGGTGCGCACGGCGATACGTCTTTCAATCGCCGCGTCACGGTCGGCTGCGTCCTTGGCGACGTAGAGCCCGCGCGCGACCCCGACCCCGTAAGCGTCGAATTTGCGCCCGCGTTTCTCGACCGCGGCGCGAAATGTTGCCATCCGTTCGAGCGCCACCTCGACGGGGGCAAACTGATCGAGCAGTAAATTGTAACCGCGCTCGGCGACCCCCTCGATCGAGTTCGGGCTGCCGGCGCCCATCCAGAATGGCGGATGGGGCTTTTGTATCGTCGGTGGCTCGACAATTACGTTCTGGAAGTTCCAATACTTGCCGCTATGCGACCACGGTTCGTCGGTCGTCCACGCGCGGGTCATCACGTCCAACGATTCCTCGAACCGCGCGCCAGCGTCCTCCATCGGAATGCAAAAGCCCTCGAACTCGTTGTAGCGGTAGCCCTTTCCGACGCCGAAATCGAGCCGCCCGCCCGACAACAGGTCGAGCGTGGCTGCTTGTTCGGCGAGCAATACCGGGTTGTGCCAGGGCAGCACCATGACGGCGGTGCCGAGACGTAGCGTCGTTGTTTGCGCTGCCAGATAGGTCAGCAGGTTTAGTGTCGCCGAGACCTGGCCGAAGCCGGTGAAATGGTGTTCGACGGCGAACGAACTGTGATATCCAAGCGCTTCGGCCTCGATATTGAATTCGAGAAAATCGCGGTAGCCTTTGGCGCTATCGACATCGGGCGCGCCGCCACGCTTGGCCTGGGCGCTGCCGAATAATCCAAATTTCATGCGCTTTCTCCACCGGCCGCATTATTCGATACGCCCTAAATAGCACTTCGCTGAAACGGCGTAAAATTTCATCCAAGCAAATATCCCACCATATGAGGCCTCCCATCGACCAGATTATGATGCTGCCCTAAGATATAATGGGGTCCATATTTCGGAGCTTTTTGGGGGAAGCATGTTGAATACAGCCATAATCGGCCTGGGTTGGTGGGGCCGAGTACACGTCGACGCGGTCCACAACAACAGCGATAAAGTAAAAATACGCCGCGTGGTCGATCTCAATATCGATGGTGTGCGCGACTTCGCCGCCGAGCAGGGTCTCGAATTGACCGCCGATTACCAGGACGCACTCGACGACCCCGACGTCGACGCGGTGGTTCTGGTGACCCCCCATAGCCTACATACCGAGCAGATCATCGCCGCCGCAGCCGCCGGCAAGCACGTCTTCACGGAGAAGCCCTTTGCCCTCAACAAGGCCGACGCCGAACGCGCCGTGGCGGCGGCGAACGAGGCTGGCATTCAACTCGGCCTTGGCCACAATCAGCGCTATGCCGCGCCGCAAATCGAAATCAAGCGGATGATCGACGCCGGCGAACTCGGCACCATTATGCACCTGGAAGGAAACACCAGCCACAACACGCTGTCGGGCTTCGTCAGCTGGCGTCACGACCCCAAGGAGGCGCCGGGTGGCGGCCTCTACCATATGGGCAGCCACTACATCGACTTGTTCTGCTCCTACGTCGGCAACGTGAAGGAAGTCTATGCGCAAGCGCTCGACCGCATCCAACCGCTCGATTGCGCCGCCGCCTTGCTGACCTTCGAATGCGGCGCCAGCGCCTATGTCGGCAATGTTATGGTGACCCCGATCAGCCGCATGCTGAATGTGTTCGGTTCCGAAGGCTGGGCCAAGGTTGTGGCACCCGACGAGTTGGAGATCTCCGCGCTCGACGGCACCACGCAAACCCGTAAGGTCGAGGCAGTAAATCCGGTGCGGGCCAATATGGAAGGTTTTGCCGATGCCATCGCAGGGGTCGACAACTATAAGTTCACAACCGACCAGATGATCCACGATGTCGCAGTGCTCTCCGCAATCGATCGCTCGCTCATTTCCGGCAAGCGCGAGCCGGTCCTATAACCCCTTTCTTCCTGTGCAATTATCGTCGTATGAAACATACATACGCGTATTCGATGCCGCATGCTTACCCCTGTCGATTGAATTATATTAAGATTCAACTATCGCCATTTCCTCATCAGATTGTTAAGGTTAAATCCAGTTAAACAAGTATTGGTTGTGTTGTACTGGTTTTATGGGAGATGGCATGTCGGTTGCCCTCGCGTACACCGCCACCAACGGCGACGCTTACGATCTTCACATGGGTCGCTGGAGCCGACGCTTGGCGGAAATATTTCTCGATTTCGTCGGCGTGGCGGACGGCGAACAGGTGCTCGATCTGGGGTGCGGCACTGGCAGTCTGACCTACGCGTTAGCGCAGCGAGTCAAATATCAAACGATCTGCGGTGTAGACATCGCTGAAGCTTACATCGAAGCCGCTCGCCGGCGGTCGAACAATCCGCAAATCGAATTTCGCGTCGGCAATGCCACCGCAATCCCGCTGCCGGACAATAGCGTCGACCGGGTATTATCGCTGCTGCTGCTGTCGTTTGTGCAAGACACGCAAGGGGCGATAGCGGAGATGCGCCGGGTGGCCCGCCCCGGCGCGACCATTGCGGCTTCACTCTGGGACACCCAGGGTGGCCATGTCACGAACCGGCTATTCTGGGATGTCGCGGCGGTTCTCGACCCGCGGGCCAACGAATTGCGCGCCCAAAATTATACGCGGCCGTTGACCCGTCCTGGCGAGCTGGCGGCGGCATGGCACGAGGCCGGCCTTGAGGATATCGAAGAAGGCTTGCTCGGTAGCCGCATGAATTTTGAAAACTTCGACGATTTCTGGCTGCCGAATCTGGGCAAACAGGGACCGATCGCCGATTACCTTGATACACTTGAGCCCGACGAGTTCGATTCTCTCTACCACCACGTCAGGCAATCCTATCTGAGCGGCGAAGAAGATGGTCCACGTTCCTTTGCCGCTGTCGCATGGGCGGTCAAGGGAACCGTACCCCTGGCGTAGCAGCACGGAGGGCGGACGGTAAGCCGTTTCGGCTTCATCAAACACCGCCGCCAACGACACGCCGCCATCGAGCCCTTGTTAATTTCTGGAAAACGCGAAAAAATCAACCAGACTGGGTGACAATCCAGGACCGGGAGAAAAACATATGATCAAAGCAGCGCTCGTCGGGTTGGGTTGGTGGGGACAAACTCACATTCGCGCCACCGCCGGCTCGGAAAAGCTAAAATTCGTCCGCGGCATCGATATTGCGCCCGATAACGCCAGAGAGTTCTGCGCCGAATACGGCCTCGAATTGTCGAGCGACTATGCCGACGCGTTGAACGATCCAGATATCGACGCCGTGTTCCTGGCGACGCC
>JAPUHN010000120.1 GCA_027297685.1 Alphaproteobacteria bacterium
CGGCTATCGACCAGCTTCAGATTGACCGCGAGAAAATCTCGGAAGTCAAAACCGATACGCAATTCGGCGGCGGCAGGGCCAGGTTCGTCTCTGGTTACTTTTTGTGGCTGAAATCGGAGGCATGTAAAGGGTCTTTGGTTCTCACCCTGCGCGAGGATTGCTCGTTTTTCGACACTTTCACGAGCGGCGACTGCTCGCTGGCCGATTTCAGGAAATAGTCACTCCGTGCAAATTCTTTCAAACATCTCCAACTCAACATCGCCAGCCCTCACCAGATGTGGGTTTCTGTCAGTTTTGCCAGTTCGTTGAACGGGGGTTCCCCGTTATGGAAAACCGTTCAAAATAACTCTCCAATGGTGACTTATTGGTGACTTTTCAAATATGGCTGATTGTATGAAACGTCTGTAACCGTTGTTATACTTGGATTTTATGGCAAAACTATAGTCTTGTACTGTCTAAAGGAACAACAGAGATGGCTTACTGGCTTTTCAAATCGGAACCCGGCGCCTGGTCGTGGGACGACCATGTGGGGAAAGGCGTCGAACATTGGGACGGTGTGCGCAATCATCAGGCCAATAACAATATGAAGGCGATGAAGATCGGCGATCTTGGTTTTTTTTACCATTCGGTCAACGAGAAGCAGGTCGTCGGGATTGTCGAAGTGGTGCGCGAGCACTACCCCGACCACACCGACGAAAGCGGCCGCTTCGGCATGGTCGATTTGAAAGCAATAAACCCCCTAAACACGCCGATAACGCTTGCCGACATCAAAGCCAACCCGAAACTGGCGGACATGGTGCTGGTCAATAATTCGCGCCTATCGGTGCAGCCGGTCACCGCAGCGGAATGGCAAGAGGTCTGCCGCATGGCCGGTGCGGACGCCTGAGCGTAATCCCTCTCACTATGGGAGAGGGTTTATTGACACGGTTCTCATGTTCCTGATTGCCTTATGAGCGACAACACCGAAATGCCCGAGATGCGCGGCAACCGCCGGGTCATTTGCCATGTCGGCGACATTGGCGAAGCTGGCAAGGGGTTAACGTTGAAACGAATCATCAAGGGCGACCCTGAGCGCACGCTCGATATATTTCTGGTACCCGACCGCGATGAGGTGCACTGCTATATCAATATCTGCCCCCATCAGGGTACGCCGCTCGACCTGAAACCCGACGTGTTCCTCGATATCGAACGCAAGTACATCCAGTGCACCACCCACTTCGCCAAGTTCCAAAAGCACGACGGGCTGTGCATCGGCGGCCCGTGCGCCGGATCCAAATTGATGAAACTGCCGATCACGGTAGACGACGACGGCACCGTTCTGCTGGGCAGCTGAACCAGCGGCGGCGATAATCTGCACCATATTGTGCGGCCGCTTCGATTTCCCGATAATGGCTGCAAAATGATTTGGTGGGGACCCAGGCGAATCTTGGGTCTGCTGTAACGGTCTACGCTGTGGCCTAAAAAAAGGGAGAGCACGTCCGATGTTTCGCGAAAAATTTCCGGTACCCGAGGAATGGGCAAAACGCGCCTGGGCCGACGAAGCCAAGTATCAGGAGATGTACCAGCGCTCGATCGACGACCCGGAAGGGTTCTGGGGCGAAGAGGGCAAGCGGCTCGACTGGATCAAACCGTACACCAAGGTCAAGGATACGTCGTTCGACGCCGACGATTTGCATGTTCGTTGGTATTACGACGGCGTCTTGAACGCGTCGGCCAACTGTCTCGACCGGCACTTGGATAAACGCGGCGACCAGGTGGCGATTCTCTGGGAGGGCGACGACCCCGCCGACGACGACAAGATCACCTACCGCGACTTGCACGAGCGTGTGTGCCGGTTCGCCAACGGGCTCAAAGCGCTCGGCGTCAAAAAGGGCGACCGGGTTACGATCTACCTGCCGATGATTCCCGAAATCGCCGTGGCGATGCTGGCTTGCGCGCGCATCGGCGCCGTCCACTCGGTGGTGTTCGGCGGGTTTTCACCGGAATCGATCGCCGGCCGCATTCTTGATTGTGCCTCCTCGTTTGTCATCACCGCCGACGAGGGCCTGCGGGGCGGCCGCACCATTCCGCTTAAGGACAACATCGACGCCGCGATTGGGAGCCTGGATGTCGAACACATCGACAAGGTGGTGGTGGTGCGCCGCACCGGCAACGACATCAACTGGGTCGAGGACCGCGACGTCTGGTACCACGAACTGGTCGAGGCGCAATCGCCGGACTGCCCGCCGGAACCGATGGACGCCGAGGACCCGCTGTTCATCCTCTACACCTCGGGCTCGACCGGCAAACCCAAGGGCGTGCTGCACACCACCGGCGGCTACATGGTCTACGTCGCAATGACCCACCAGTACGTCTTCGATTACCATGACGGCGATATCTACTGGTGCACGGCGGACTGCGGCTGGGTCACCGGCCACAGCTATATCGTCTACGGGCCGTTGGCCAACGGCGCGACGACGATAATTTTCGAGGGCCTGCCCAATTATCCCGACGCCTCGCGCCACTGGCAGGTCTGCGACAAGCATGGCGTCAACATCTATTACACCGCGCCGACCGCGATCCGTGCGCTGATGCGCGAGGGCGACGAACCGGTGAAGAAAACGTCGCGCCAATCGATCCGTCTGCTCGGCACCGTCGGCGAACCGATCAACCCAGAGGCCTGGCACTGGTATCACGAAGTTGTCGGCGACGGCCGCTGCCCGATTGTCGACACCTGGTGGCAGACCGAAACCGGCGGCATATTGATAACCCCGCTGCCCGGCGCGACGCTGTTGAAGCCGGGTTCGGCGACCCGGCCATTCTTCGGCATCGAGCCGGTTATCGTCGACAATGACGGCAAGGTTCTGGAGGGCGCGGGCGCGGGTAATCTGTGCATCGCCGGCAGTTGGCCCGGCCAGATGCGTACCGTCTACGGCGACCACCAGCGCTTCGTCGAGACCTACTTCAAGACTTATCCGGGCCTGTTCGTCACTGGCGACGGCTGCCGCCGTGACGAAGACGGTTATTACTGGATCACCGGCCGCGTCGACGACGTGATCAACGTGTCGGGCCACCGTCTCGGTACAGCGGAGGTCGAAAGCGCACTGGTCGCACATGACGACGTGGCGGAAGCCGCCGTCGTCGGCTACCCGCACGACATTAAAGGGCAGGGTATCTATGCCTATGTCACGCTGGTCGCCGGAGTAGAAGAGAACGACGCGCTGCAGGACGAGCTGATCAAGTTCGTGCGCAAGGAGATCGGCCCCATCGCCACGCCGGATTTGCTGCAATGGGCGCCGGCGCTCCCCAAGACCCGATCGGGCAAGATCATGCGGCGCATCCTGCGCAAAATCGCCGCCAACGAGCACGACCAGCTGGGCGATACCTCGACCCTGGCCGACCCGACGGTGGTCGACGATCTGGTGGAGAACCGGCAGAACCGTTAGGCGATTAAAGGCGTTGCTGTTTCCGTAAGTGGCGCAACCCGGCGGCGATGGCGCATGCGTCGGCGAGCGCGTCGTGAGCGGGTCCCGGCGCCGGCAGGCCGAGCAATGCCGGAATCTCGGCGCTGCCCAATTTCTCTCGACTTAAGAGGCGCTGTAACGCCGGTGCAATATCAAACCACCGGTCGTCCGCCAACGGGTTATCGACGCCGATCAGGGCGCAGCTTTCGGCGACCACCGCGCCGTCATCCCCGTTCGTTAGCAGCGGTGCACCAGCCGCCAAAGCAGTCAAGGCGCCCAGGGCGCTTGCTAATTTGCCTGCCTCGGCGGCCAACCGGTCGTTGGTAATTCCTGTCAGGTCGACGAAATAATCCGACAGCACCGGGTTGTGCTGCGGGCGCACCAGAACATCGAGCGCAGAGACTTCGTCAAAGCCGTTGCCAGCGTCGAGGCGGACAGCACCGATCTGGACTACTTCGCGGTGCTCGTGCAGCCGCGACCAACCGCGCTCCAGCGACCCCTCCCAGGACGTGTATTCCAAATCGACGATGATAACAGGGCCTTCGGCGGGCCAAATATAAGTTGCCCCGGGGTCTATACGACCCGCCTCACGCTTGACGCTCAGGACGAGACTCCCAATATTTTGTACTGGACAAGCCGCCGAAAGGGACGCAACTGCGCGCGATTAAAAATCGACGCAGCGCCCGTCGCGCTCCCAATCGCCATAGCGCGTCGGCTCGGGCCCCTTCGGGCCGCCGATTTCTTTGGGCTTTTTGGTGGCAGTTGTCACCGGTACCGTTTCGGGCTTCGAACCTGCCGTAATTTCGGCGGATTTTGCTGCTGGATTTGCCGCTGGAGTGATTGGTGACGATCGCGGGCGGTGCTCGGCGAAACGAGACCGCGGCGAAGTCGTCTGAGGGCCAAGTTTGGTCATGGCCTTGATATGACGGAGGTTGCGGTTTTTGCCAAGACCATTCTGGCGAAGCCGAGAAGAAGAAGGAAAACCCGTGTTCAATTACGTGCGCATCGCAATATTAGTCGCCGCGCTCACCGCGCTCTTCATGGGCGTCGGGTTTCTGCTGGGGGGCGTGCCCGGCATGATGATCGCGCTGATCGTCGCCGGCGCCATGAACCTGTTTGCCTGGTGGAACTCGGGCGACATGGTGCTGCGCTACTACAAGGCGCACGAAGTAACGCCGCAGACAGAACCCGCTTTTTACCGGGTGATCGAAGAACTTGCCGCGCGCGCCGAATTGCCGATGCCGCGGGTCTATATCATCGACAACCCGCAACCGAACGCCTTCGCCACGGGCCGCGGGCCGAACAACGCCGCCGTCGCAGCGACCACGGGAATGTTGCAATCTTTGAACGAGCACGAGGTCGCCGGCGTGATGGCACACGAACTGGCGCACGTGCGAAACCGCGACACCTTGATCATGACCATCACCGCCACCATCGCCGGCGCCATCGGCATGATCGCCAACTTCGCGCTGTTCTTCGGCGGCAGCCGAAACAATCCGCTGGGCATCGTTGGGGTCTTGGCGATGATGATTTTAGCGCCGCTCGCCGCGTCCTTGGTGCAACTGGCCATCAGCCGAAGCCGCGAGTACGAAGCCGACCGCGGTGGTGCGAAAATATGCGGCAACCCCGACTGGCTAGCCGATGCGCTGGAAAAGCTCCATCGCGGCACCGAACGGATCGACAATCTGGCAGCCGAAGGAAATCCGGCCACCGCGCATATGTTTATCGTCAATCCGTTGCACGTTCATGCCCGCGATAGGCTGTTTTCGACCCACCCAAGCTTGGCCAACCGTGTGGCGCGTTTGCGCGCAATGGCGTCGCAGGGTGGAGATGTTGGCGAAAATTACATCGCAAATTCAGATAGTTGGACCGACGGACCGTGGTCGAGCGCCGGCCCAAATCGGGCTCGTAGGCGAGCAAAACGGCGCCGGGGACCCTGGGAATCATGACCGCAACGCAATCAAATGAGCTACCAATAACCCCCAATATGTGGATAGTTTATCAACAAATGCTTCCACATATAGTAGCCGACACAGCATTTTGTGGTCTTGCCCACGATAACCACATGATCTAGGCTCAGGG
>JAPUHN010000121.1 GCA_027297685.1 Alphaproteobacteria bacterium
GTGCATCGTCAATCACGGTCTACCGTCGGAGAAGATCGCCGGCATGACCGAGGCGGCCAAGCGTTTCCACGATCTACCGCTGGAGACCAAGATGTCGGTCGCGGTGACGCACGACCAGAAGGGCTACGTGCCGGCGCGCGGTGGTCTGACAACGCATTCCAAATTCCACAAGAGCAAGAAACTCAACACCGTCGAATGCCTGGTGCTGGCCACCGACTATCCTGCTGGCGATCCCAACGTCGTGGCCGGCAAGCGCTTCTACGGCCACACCCCGTGGCTGCCCGAAGACGTGCTGCCAGGCTTTCGTGCCACGTGCGAGGACTACATGGCGACCATCACGGTGCTCAGCAAATCGCTGCTGCCGGTGTGGGCGCGCTCGCTCGAGCTTGAGGCCGACTTCTTCAAACCTTACTTCCAGCGCAGTTACACCTATTTCCGCGTCGCCAAATATCCGCCAAAGAACGATCTCGACGAGGGCGAGATGGGCTCGAACGCCCATTGCGACACCGGGTTCAACACCTATCTGCCACCAGCCAACGAAGAGGGCCTACAGATCCTCGACACCGACAACGAAACCTGGTTTTGGCCGGAGCTGCCCGATGGCGGGATCATCGTCAATATGGGTATGTTTCTCGAGCGCTGGACCAACAAGCGCTTCCGTGCGACGCCGCACCGCGTCGTACCGCCGCGCGAGAACGACCGCTATTCCTTCGCTTGCTTCGTCAATCCGGGCTTCGACACGGTGGGTGAATGCTTGCCGACCTGTACAGGCGTAGGCAACCCGCCGAAATTTCCGACGCAGACCTACTGGGAGTTCTTCGACTGGTACATGAAGAACTCCTACACCCATTACGGCAAGCTGAAGGCACGCGAGAACAACGAGGTCGAGGCCTGAACTCATCTTCTCCCGGTTTAGGAATGCGGTTGGGTTTTAGCTGTACACCCGCATCCGTGACCGGACAGAGTTCCCGCTGTGTTTAGTCAGCCGCTGCAGCCGACGCGGTCGCGATCGCCTCCAGGAAAGGTGCGGCAAAATCCCTCAACTTGGCCGCGCCGACCCCGTTGACCTCGGCGAATTCGGCAGCGTTCTTCGGCTGCCGCTGCGCCATATCGGCAAGGGATTTGTCGGAAAATACGACATAGGCGGGGACACCGCGTTCTTTGGCAAGGCGCAAGCGTAACGCCTTGAGCCGGCCTAGAATTTCCATCTCGGCCGCCGACAATTCCGCGACGAGATTCGCGCTTCGGGTCTTCCGGCGCGCGGGCGCAGTGCGGCGCATGGTGTCTTGGCGATACTGAAAGCTTTCTTCGCCCTGCAGCAGCGCCTGGCCTTTGTCGGTAATCGCAAGCCCGCCATAGCCTTTCACGTCGAGAAGGAGGTGGCCCACCGCCACGAGCTGGCGGATCATCGAGCGCCATTGCTCCTTGTTGTGTTCGCCGCCGGTGCCGAAGCAGGGCAAGCGATCGTGACCTGCCCCGGTGACCTTCTCCGTCATCTGCCCGCGCAATACATCGATGATATGGACAGCGCCAAAACGTTGTCCGGTCTGTTGTACCGCTAAGAGAACCATCTGGCCCTCCGCTACGCCATCGACCATGTCGACGGGGTCGAGACAAACGTCGCAGTTGTCACACGGCGTGCTCTCCTCGCCAAAATAGCCGAGCAGGACACTGCGGCGGCAGGACGGAGATTCGCAATAGCCGAGCAGTGCGTCGAGGCGCCGATGTTCGCGCCGCTTTCGTTCCTCGCCCGCCGCTTCCTGCTCAATGAACAAGCGCCGCATGCGAATATCACCCAGTCCGTACAGCATATGCGCGTCGGCCGGCTGGCCGTCGCGGCCCGCTCGGCCGATCTCCTGGTAATACGCCTCAAGACTACCAGGTAAGTCGGAGTGGAAGACAAAGCGGACATCGGACTTGTCGATCCCCATGCCGAAGGCGATCGTCGCCACGATCACAACGCCGGGTTCGGTCATGAAAATGTTCTGATTGGCGTCGCGTACCGCCTTGTCGATGCCGGCATGATAGGGCAAGGCGACAACGCCGTTGTCGGCAAGAAAGGCGGCCACCTCTTCGGTCTTCTTTCGCGACAGACAATAGACGATGCCGCTTTCGCCGCGATGGCGCTCGATAAATGCAAGAATCTGCGGTTTCCAACTGGCCTTCATCTCCACCGTCAACTTTATGTTGGGGCGATCAAACCCGAGGACGATGGTCTCCGCATTGCCGGCGAAGATCTGCGCCGAGATATCCTGGCGGGTGACCTCGTCGGCCGTCGCCGTGAGAGCGGCGATAGGAATGTCGGGGAATATCTCCCGCAGGCGGGAAAGGTCTTGGTATTCCGGCCGGAACGAAGGTCCCCATTGCGAAATGCAGTGCGCTTCATCGATCGCGATCAGGCCGACATCGAGCCGGCCGAGGGCCGCCAGCATTCGCTCGGTCATCAGGCGTTCCGGCGCCATATAGAGTAACCGCGTTTCGCCCGACGCGGCGCGCTGCCACGCGGCGACGTTTTCCGCCCGGTCGCGCGAAGAGTTGATGGCATCGGCCGCGACGCCGGCGAAATGCAATGCCGCGACTTGATCCTGCATCAACGCCACTAAAGGCGAGACGACGATGGTGAGCCCATCGCGGATCAGCGCCGGTACTTGGAAACACAGCGACTTGCCAGACCCCGTTGGCATGACGGTGAGCACATTTCGTCCGGCAAGCAACGCATCTATCGCCTGTTCTTGGCCAGGACGGAACTCTTCGAAACCGAAGACCTCTTTCAACACCTGTTGTTTTGCTGAGTGGTTGGTTACGGCGGGCGGCATCGGGCACACATCTAAGTTCCCGCTTTGTCGCGAATCGCAAACGGGCTGTGTCTCGCTTATACGAGCCAATCTCCAAATGCGAAAGGTCGGAAATCTACGGCCACAAGTCAGAGCGGCAGTGTCAGACTAAATTGGCTTGAGCCGGGAAGGAGAGATCCATAGCCTCCCGGGATGCAAAACCCCTTCCGTTATTTCAATAGTTCGCCCGAGGTGATCCGCCTCACGGTGATGATGTACATCTGATATCCGCTGTCGCTGCGGCAGGTCGAAGACCTACTGTTCGAACGCGGCATCGATGTCTGCCACGAGACGGTTCGGTTCTGGTGGAACCGGTTTGGCCCGGTGTTCGCGGCGGAGATCAGAAAACGGCGCATTCATCGTCGATCGTATTCGAAGAGGCGGTGGCCCAGCTGAAGGGCTGAGCGGACCCGGAGCCATCCATGTAGAAATGGAGTTCTCCAATGTCCGCTTATGGCTATTAACGGACATTGACGGGCCTGTCTGGAATGTCCGTTGTTGGGGTGCCACCTCAACAACGGACATCGAAACACGATATGTCCGCCAGCACTGGCTGCCGAACAATTTTGCATCGCTGGAGGCTAAGGAACCTCGCCACGAGGCTCAAGTGGATTTACTCTGACATTGCCGACTTAGACGCTGCTTTTTAAGATCGTTCTTTGGTTTCTGACCAGCAGCGGGCTTATCAAATGACAAGAAATCGCACCCAGCCAAAGGTGCTCGGCGTCCGAGCCTTTTCCGAAAGGTCACATATGCAACCGGCCGGAAGATTGCTCCAGCACCAACGCCTCGGTGACCGGACGAGTTTGTAGGGCTTCGACGAGTTCGTCCTCCGATACGGATTCGTCAATTTCCTCGGTCCATACCCTTAGATGCGTCAACAGGTAATCGCCGAAAGCTGTCATCATCGCCACGTCAGCGGCATCGCGTCCGCGCACCATGAGAACGCGTCCGATGCGCGGCGCGTTATGTCGGGCATCGAAGGCGTACCAACGCCCTTCCAAGAAGACCTCGCTCCACGCACAGAAATCGCCGGCACCTTCCGCTTTGGCGCCGATGTCGCTGAGATAGCCGCTCGCGTAGCGCGCTGGGATGTTCATCGCGCGGCACAGGGCCATGAACAAATGGGCGAAATCGCGACACACGCCCGTACCCTCCCGATATACGTCGATCGCGGTCTTCGTCGGCCGGCCGAACCGGTACCCGAAGATTACGTGATTTTGCACCCAGTTCGAGATTGCCTGCACCCGGGCCCATCCGGGTGGCGTCGCGCCGAACAAATCCCAAGCTCTCTCGATGAGCTCATCGCTTTCGCAATACCGGCTGGCCGTCAAATACACGAGTGTCTCGATGGGGAGATCCACGATCTCGTGCTGACGCGCGTCCCAGTTGAATTCGTCCGGCTCGCCAGTGTCCTCCACGATGCAATCAGACCACAGAGTCGTTGCACCGGGCGGCGCCTCGAGACGAGCGCATCGGTTCCCGAAAATGTCCGTATATTCCTCGACGGTTGCCTCGGGTTCCGTCCGAATATGATCCGATCCGATCATTCGACGATTATTCGAGGGATGCGGGTACAACGCCAGGAGCATGGGCGTCGGTTTCGGACAGTCGACGGCGATTTCGAACCCTATGCGAATGAGTATTTTTCGCTCCTCTTCTTGGCTTAAGTTTGGTCAGTCGATCGCCTGTAAAGGTCTCTGGTCGTATACGGTCGCCGAAGTCCATAGCGGACGGTGTGCCCAGGCAAACATATCAGCTTCACAAGCTCGGAGATACGTGCGTCAACCCTCCACTAGTGATCGTATTCAGCAGGGATTTCCCATAGCGGCGGTCTTTCGGGGCCGCCGTTTTCGTTTGGCATGTCCGTTATGGGTCAGGAACGGACATTAGCCACGATAGATTTCATGTCCGCTTTCGGGGGTAAAGTGGACGAAATCATTGGATAAGCGGACACCGAGCCCGATGTGGCTGAATCTATCGAGTGCTTTTGTTGGCTCGTCGAATTGGGGATTTCTGGAGTTTGTTCTTGAGTGAAATGCCCGTGTAATCGTACCTAGATAATTTGGGAACATTCTTGAATTTCACACCACGTGAACAGCACTCCCCGTCAACTTAAGACACTGAAATTACAGGGTTATTGGGGAAAATGGAAAGGCCGACAACGTTACGCCCCGGTATTCCTAATCTGGGGGTCGCAGGTTCGAATCCTGTCGGGCGCACCACTTTTACAGGGGCTCCGCCCGCGTCACGTCGCGGGCTGGGGCGACTTGGTATCAGATCGGGCGGGCGTCTTCGCGGGTATTATCGGTCATCGAGACTTGCTTCCACGAAGATCTTGTGACCGCGAGCAGGTTGCCCAGCGCGTAATTCAGCCCCTCTTCCGAGAAGGTCGCCGGTTCGCCCCGGTAGTGGCACCGGTCGACGACACGGTCGACGATAAACTTGGGATGGTGGGCCGACAACGGCATGTCGTTGGGCTCGTAGAAGTTCTTCTTCAAATACTCGATGATATCGGGCGGGAACGGCACGTCGGCATTCGACGTCACCAACTCGAATATTTTGCGGTAGTTCTCTTCCGTCGGATAGGGCACTTCCACCTTGTAGGCGAGACGCCGCAGGAAGGCTTCGTCCATCAAATCTTCCGGCCGCAGGTTGGTCGAGAAGACGACCAACTCGTCGAACGGGATCTGGAATTTCTTACCGGTACGCAACGCCAGAAAGTCGATGCGACGGTCGAGGTTGACGATCCAGCGGTTGAGAATCTCTTTCGGCGACACCCGTTGGCGGCCAAAGTCGTCGACGATGAAGACGCCGTTCATGGCTTTCATCTGCAGCGGCGCCTCGTAGAACCGGGCGTACGGGTTGAACTGCAGATCGAGCATCTCCAGGGTCAACTCACCGCCGGAAATCATGGTCGGCCGAATGCAGGGAACCCAGCGCTCGTCTATGGTCTCGTGGCTACCGCTGCCGTTGAGGCGCAGCGACTCTTCCTGGCTTTCCATCGAATCGCGTTTGATTTCGTGGTGAACCGAGGGGTCGTAGACCTTGATGACCTGGCCGTCGACTTCGATCGCATGGGGCACGAACACGAGGCCGGTGAGGGCCCCGCCGATGGCTTCGGCGATCGTCGTTTTACCGTTGCCGGGAGGACCATAGAGCAGGATCGACCGGCCCGAGTTCACGGCCGGGCCAATCTCTTCGATATAGCCTTCGGGCAGGATCATATGTTGGGTGTTTTTGATCAGGGTCGCCTCGTCGAGGCGTTCGTTCAAGATCGACTGACGCTGGACGCGCTCGCTGTAAGCGTCGAGGGGGACCGGGCAGGCGCCGACATATTGCGACAATTCCAGCGCTTCGTTGGCGGCGCGGCGGCCGGCGTCGGTGAGCGAATGGCGCATTTCGGACATCAGACTGGTACCGGTAACGCCGAGAACCTGGATCAGCTTCAGCTCGCGCGCCTCGTCCAGCAACTCGACGGTCATCGATACCGGCAGCTTAAGTTCTTCGGCCAACATTGTCGGCAATTCGAAGCCGGCGACATGCATGGTCTTGACCAGAAGATTGATGAGGAAGGTGAGGGGGATACCGGTATCGGCGAGGGATTTCGGCACCGGCGGTATGAAGGCTTCGGCGTCTTGAACCTGTTCTTCGGTGGCCAGTCCAAGCTTGGCATGCTGCCCATCGATTTTGCCGCTCATCTGCGCAAGAGCGTCTTCGACTTGCGTGCGCGACGTGACGCCCCGCCTAATCAGAACTTCTTCGAGTAGCATGTTGTTCACCCCTCATCCGATGTGGGTCTCCGTGGTCCCTGCCGAATTAAGCTCGGGAAAGCGAAACACCCAAAAACAGAGTACGCGTTGTTAAAACACCGATTCATCAAAACCGACCAAGATAATCGTCCTAATGATTAGCCGACATTTTATTATTAAAGTAATAAAAATAACTAAAATCCGAGGTTTCACCTGTGCCAAGTATACCGCTGGACTAGCGAAAACGCATCCTTGCGGTTTTCCGGTCGCGTTTCCCTGAGTGCCCCTTTGTTCACGATCTGCGGCTTCCGGCGGTTCTCTGCCCATAAATTGGGTGTTTAGCGCCTTTCCCTCGAGCATTTTTTCCCGGAGATCGTTATGGGTGACGCCTGAACGAAACCGGCCGGCCCAACGAAGGGACCGGCCGGCGGCGGGAGCGTATACTCCTTTTGGGGTTAAGCGCGGGTGACCTATTCAGCCGCCTGCTGTTTGGCTTCTTCCTCGGCGGGCGCATTCATGCGCGCCTGCATCTCTTCCGGTGTCAGCGGCTGGTTTTTGAAGCGGCCATGCTTTGCGTAATAGGCATCGACCTTGACGTGCTTTGTCACTGTCAGCGGCGCGTTCTTGAAGAAATCATAGAGGGCGATGAAACCACCGGTCCACATGGTGCGGATCATATGCGGCATGGCGCGCGAAGCGCGCAGCTCTGCCGTCGGCGCGTTTTCCACCTTGTGCAAATTCTCGCGGTCCGCCAGAGCCGCCGTGATCAGATGCGGCGCGGCCCAATTACAACGATAATGAATCGTGCCATCGGGGCGGATCACATATACGACATTGGGCATGCTGCCATAGGCGCGGTGGAAATCGCCATCGATGTTGTCGACCAGAACGCGGCGGAATTCGCCATAACGCGGCGCAATTTTGCGCGCCGCCTTGAATTTGTCGTCCATCGATTTGTGCGGGCCGAGCCGCTCGCCCGGATGGGCCTCGCGGACGTAGACGATCACGAACTCCACGTCGGGAAACTCTGCCGCAACGTCCTTCATGGTCGGAATATTCTTGGTGTACATCGAACAGGTCGACGAACCTGTTTCAACGACCACCCACTTGCCGGCGAAATCGGACAGTTTAACTTCGTCGCCGGTCTCGAGATCGGTTAATGCAAAGTCCTTGAACTTCTCGCCCGCGGCCGGGCCAATGAACATGTCGAAGGTATAATCGACCACCCGGAACCGGGGGTTATTATAAATCATCGGTGGTTTCTGTTGGGTCATGTCGGAATTCCCTGGTTGATCTGACCGAGCATTCGATCGGTCTTACCGAACGTATTCAAATATAGCAGATCGTAAAGGACCACAGAACGTGCAGACGATCAATGCGAGGCGGCATTCTTTGTAAATGCGGGACTTCCCTTGGAGCTCGTCTTCGCAGCCTGGAACTGCACAAAGGGGGGCGATCAGGAGGGAAAAGAGTTGATAAAATGCCATTCGATTGTCCGGTCCGGTTATCGCCGCCACCCCGGCACTGGTCTGAAATGATTTACCCGGATGCTCCGGATTCAGCCTTATCGGCCCGATCGGCCGCTTCGGTGCGAAATTGCAGGCGCGCGAGCCGGGCATAAAGACCGCCCTGGGCGAGCAATTCGGCGTGGACGCCGGTTTCGACCACGCGTCCCTCGTCGATAACATAAATCAGGTCGGCGCCGACGACAGTCGCCAGCTGGTGCGCGATGACAATCGTGGTGCGGCCTGTCGCCAGCCGCGCGAGCGCGCCCTGTACCTGGCGTTCGGCCTCCGCGTCGAGCGCGCTGGTGGCCTCGTCGAACAGCAGGATCGGTGCATTTTTCAGCATGGCGCGGGCGATGGCGATGCGCTGGCGCTCACCGCCCGACAGTTTGGTCCCGCGTTCGCCGACTATGGTGTCGTAGCCGTCCGGCAATCGTGTGATGAACTCGTGCGCTGCCGCATCGACCGCCGCCGCTTCGATCGCCGCACGCCCCGCCGCCGGGTCGCCGAAGCCGATATTGGCGGCGATCGATTCGTTGAACAAGATGACATCCTGGCTGACCAGCGCGATGTGGTCGCGCAGGCTGGCCAATGTGACATCGCGCACGTCGTGGCCATCGATGCGCACTGCGCCGGCATCGGTGTCGTAGAAACGGGGGATCAGGTTGAGCACGGTTGATTTCCCGGCTCCGCTCGGTCCGACAAGGGCGACAGTCCGGCCGGCCGGTACATCGATGGTGATATGGTCGAGGGCCAACTTACCGGGTTCGTAGGCAAAGTTAACGTCGTCGAGCTGTACATGCCCAGTGACATTATCGAGTGCGTACGCGTGCATCCGGTCGGTAACTAGAGGTTCAGTGTCGAGCAGATCGAAGGTGCGTTTTACCGCCGCCAGGCCCTCTTGCACGCTGGCGTTGAGATTGCCGAGGCTGCGGATCGGTTGCAGCACCAGGAGGACGGCGGATAAAAAGCCGACGAAGCTGCCCAGCGTGCCGGTGCCCGAGATCACCCGGTAGCCGCCATAGGCCAACACCAAGGCCACCGCGACGCCGCCCAATGTTTCCATGATCGGCTGGGTGCGCGCACGGCCCTTCACTGTTTTGATGATTAGCCGGTAAACCTCATCGAATTGCGCGTCGGAGCGCGTATTCTCGTAGCGCTCCATGCCGTAAGCCTTGATCAGCCGAATGCCGCTGAACGACTGGCTCAGGGCCGAGGTCAGGGACCCCAGGCCGGTCTGAACGTTGGCCGAGGCGCGGCGCAAGCGGCGGCCCAGGCGCAGGATCGGCCGTCCCGCGAACGGAAAGGTGACGATGACAATCAGCGCCATGAGCCAGTCGGAATAAAACATCCAGCCAATCAACGCGACAGCGGTAAGAAGTTCGCGGACCAAGGCCGTCATCGAACGCGACAGCGCGTCGCGCATAAGGTTCACATCGTTGGTGAAGCGCGAGATCAGGGTGCCGGTGGGCGCGCTTTGCATGGTCGCCAGGTCGGCATACATGAGGCGCGCGAACATCGCTTTTTGCAGCGCCGCAATGACCCGCAGCGCCATCGATTGGCTCAAAACGCTTTGGCCGTAGGAGGCGATGCCGCGGACGAAGGTTATGGCGATGATAACGGGCGGTAATAACGTCAGCACGCGGCGATCGGCGTCGGTCAGCATGTCGACCGCCAGCTCGATCAGTTGTGGATAGGCGGCCGAGGTTGCCGCGACCACGACCATCAACACCGCCGCGCCGGCGATGCGCCCGATGTAGACGCGCATCCAGTCGCGCCAGAGTCTGCCAACAAGATAGCCAGTCGATTCGTTCACACGGTCCTGCTTGTATCTAGCCTGCCCTGCGCAGGCTTATCGTCTGGCCTTTTCAGGGGGCCGGTGTTAGACGGTGGCGAATTCCGGCGCCGGAAGAAACGGATATGACGACGTCCCAAGAAGCTGCGAGTCCCGATGTTCTAGCAAGAAACTGTCCGAAATGCGGCACAGATAATTTGGCTGCCGCCGCGCTGAAGTACTCCTGGCAAAATTGGAAACTCAAGGGCTGCGCCGTCTGCGGTTTCGTATATCTAGAAAATCCACCTGGCTATGAAGCCTTGGTCTCGGAATTTGCCTGGGAGCGTAACCACGGCGACCGCGGCAAACGCATGCGCGAGGAATATCCGCTCTCCTACTACTTTTCGCGTTATTGGACGCCGATACGCCGTAGGGTGATCCGCAAACCGAACAAAACGGCGAGCCGTATCGCCGCCTCGTTTCCCCCGGGGCCGGTGGTCGACATTGGCTGCGGTACCGGCGACCAGTTGGCCCAACTCCCCGCTGCCTACGAGCCTTATGGCGTGGAGATTTCCGAGGAGCTGGCGCACCGCGCGCGCGAACGTCTCGCCGACCGCGGTGGCAAGGTGTTCGCAATGTCGGCGATCGATGGCCTGGCCGCGATTCCCGAGGGGACGGTGAGCGGAATTATCATGCGCTCGTTTCTGGAGCACGAACAACAACCGGGAAAATTGCTGGGTCTCGCCTGGCGAACGCTGCGGCCGGGCGGCGCCGCGATCATCAAGGTGCCGAATTACGCCTGTGTGAACCGCCGCGTTTTGGGAAACCGCTGGTGCGGATTCCGCTTCCCCGGCCACGTCAACTACTTCACCCCGCGAAGCCTGCGCGAAATGGTCGAAGCGGCTGGTTTCCAGGTCGATCGTTTCGGCCTGTTCGACCGGTTCTATCTCAGCGACAATATGTGGATGGTCGTGTCGAAACCGAACGCAGCACCCTAAACGAACGCCGCGCCGCCATCGACGCAGAGCGACTGACCGGTCATAAACCCGCTCGCCGGTGAGGCCAGGAACAGCAATGTGCCGACCATATCTTCCGGGGTCTGTTGCCGTTTTAGACTCTGAGCGCCGATGACATGTTGCCGGCCCTCGTCCGTGCGGCCGACATTTTCCATCTCGGTCTCGATCATGCCGGGCAACACTGTATTGACCGTGATGCCGTCGCTACCGACCTCGCGCGCCATCGCCCGGCTCATCCCGATTAGCGCCGACTTCGATGTCACATAATGAAGAAAATAGGGAATTCCCTGAGGCACTGTCGACGACGAGATGTTGATGATGCGGCCCCACCCGGCCTTCCGCATTTGCGGGATCACTGCGCTGGCGCAGATGAAGCAGCCGGTAATGTTGACGTCCATGACTTGCCGCCATTCCTCGAGCGGTATGTCCTCGAACGGCCGGCGGCCGAGGGTAACGAATATCGCCGCGTTGTTGATCAGGACATCGAGGCGGCCGTATGCCGAGAGCGTGGTATCGACCATGGCGGCCACCGAGCCCGGCGAGGTGACGTCGGCCTGCACAGCCAACGCGCGGCCACCGGCGGCCTCGACCTCCGCCGCTACCCGCGCGCCGTTTTCGCCGTCTATATCGGCGATCACCGGGATCGCACCATTGTCGGCGAAATGGTGGGCATAGGCGCGGCCGATCCCCTGGCCGGCGCCGGTGATGACAATAACGCGGTCGGTCACCGCGGCGGACGTGTCGATGGCCATGGCATCTCCTTCGCGTGGCGTTGGTTAGTATGCCGATGGCTGCCAAAAAACCCAAATCGGAACGGCGAATGCGGGGTGTACCGTTTCCGCATGAGAAAAATCGGTTTATGAGCAATACCAAATCTCGCTAATACAGACCCGTTTCAAGCGGACGGATTGGCCCTTTCGGTTAGGCGCGCGGCACAGCGCGATGCGGGGCCATCGGGCCAGCCGCGCAACGCAGCCGGAGAGCCAAGCCGCCCCACCGCAGGCCGCCATCCTTTATCCGCCGGTGTCGTTGCGGGCCGCTTGCGGTGCCAGCACCGCGGTGCAACCCGCGCCTATCCGGTGGACAAATTATTGGCGGTGAAAGGGGTCCGTATTAGAGAGACTTGGTATAAGACCAAGACGTATTGCACTTAAAGGAACCGCAATGGACGCCGCGCAACCGAATTTCCTCTTCATCATTACCGACCAGCAGCGGGCGGATCATCTGGGCTGCTATGGCAACCGGGTCATCAACACCCCCAACGTCGACGCCATCTCCGCGCGCGGTCTGACCTTTGACCAGTTTTATGTGGCGTGTCCGATTTGCATGCCCAACCGGGCGACCCTGATGACCGGACGCATGCCCTCGGTGAATGGTGTTATGACGAACGGTGTTCCGTTGCCTCTGCAATCGACCACTTTTGTCGAATTGCTGCGGGCGGCCGGGTATCGAACCGCGCTGCTCGGAAAGTCGCATCTGCAGAACATGGTGCCCTCCGAGGTCGAGGACTGGAACTATCCGCCACGGCGCAGCGGCAAGCTGCCACCGCCGGGCCTCGACGACGCCTATCGGACTCGATCGACGGGGCCGGAGTACGAATACGAACGTTCGGATTTGTGGATGAAGGATCCAAACCGCCAGGTCAGCGGGCCCTATTACGGCTTCGAGGACATCAGTTTCGCCAATCTGCATGGCGACCGTGTACAGGGTCACTACACCGCCTGGCTTGCCGATCGGCATGCCGATCCGGCGTCATTGCGCGGGCCCGAAAACGCACTGCCGGCCGACGATTACGTGGCGCCGCAGGCCTGGCGCACCGCGATGCCGCAGGAGTTGTATCCGACGACCTATGTCGAGGAGATGACCGTTCAGTATTTGGATGACCACGCGGTAAACGCAGGCGGCAAGCCCTTTTTCATCCAATGTTCCTTTCCCGATCCCCACCATCCGTTCACGCCGCCGGGTAAATATTGGGGCCTCTACGATCCCCACGACGTGGCAGCACCGGAATCGCTGGGCAAGGATCATAACGACCCGCCGCCATTTCAGAAGCGCCTGATCGAAGAGCTCGGCAACGGTACGGCCTTGCGCGACCATGTCAGCGCCTATGCGCTTAACGACCGTGAGGCGCGCGAATCCATCGCGTTGACCTACGGCATGATCACCATGGTCGACGACGCGATCGGCCGTATTCTCGCCAAGCTGGAGTCGCTCGGCCTGGCCGAGAACACGGTCGTCATCTTTACCTCCGACCATGGCGATTTGATGGGCGATCATGGCCTCATGTTGAAACACTGCTTCCATCAAGAAGGCCTGCTACGCGTACCGTTCATCTGGGCCGACCCCGACCAGCCCGGTGGTGCCCGGAGCGATTTACTCTCGGGCACCATCGATATCGCCTCGACCGTGTTGGCGCGCGCCGGTCTCGCGCCGTACCACGGCATCCAAGGCTACGACGTCGTCTCGACGGCCACCGCCGGCGAGACGCTGCCGCGGCTTGGCATGGTCATCGAAGAGGATGAGCTGCCGATGAACGCCAACTGCGGGCGCTTCACCCGCACGCGCTCGTTCGTCACTGGGCGCTGGCGGTTGACCTATTGGCTGGAAGAACAATTCGGCGAGCTGTACGACCGCGAAAACGATCCGCTGGAGCTCCATAATCTATGGAACGAACCGGCGGCCCAGGCCGACAGGGCGGTACTGATCGAGATGATGATGCTCGAGCGCATTTCGCTGGAAGAAATGGCGCCGCGCGCCACCTACTGCGCTTAGGGCGCGCCGTCGAGCAAGGATGTCACTTCCGCGTCGTCGGGAAAGCGGTGGGTGGCGAGCTTGGAGTACAGCGTCTTGCCGTCGGCGATGATCTCGAACGACGCGCGGGCGCCGGAGACCAGCTCAACCTCGACGCCATAACGCTCTACAAGCAGGTCCCTCGCACGGAGCGCACGCGGCTCGTAGTTTCAAACGACGCAGTATTCAATTCTGATATTTGACGTGATGGTCATGTTGCTTGGTTTCTACAGCGTCGGCCCAGGCGTGTCGATCGCATGCTCCAACAGCCCGCTGGTAACGAATTCGAACGCGTCATCGACCGAATCGGTGTGATACAACAGGTCGAGGTCTTCGGGGCTGATCGTCCCCGCTTCGACCAAGGCGTCCAGGTTGACGACTTTGTCCCAGAATGCCGCGCCGAACAGAACCATCGGCATCTTTTTACGAATTTTTTGGGTCTGAACGAGGGTCAATGTCTCGAACAGCTCATCCAGCGTGCCATAGCCGCCGGGAAAGAAGATCATCGCTTTGGCCAGATACAAGAACCAAAATTTGCGCATGAAAAAATAATGGAAGTGGAACGCCAATTCGCGGCTGATATAGGGATTGTCGAATTCCTCGAATGGCAGCGAGATGGTGAGCCCGACGTTGAGACCTTTCGCCTCCGAAGCGCCGCGGTTCGCCGCCTCCATGATGCCCGGGCCACCACCGGTACACACCACGAAACGGCGTTGGTCGTCGCCCAGACCTTTCGACCATTCGGTCAGGCGGCGGGCCAGTTCGCGCGCAGCCTCGTAGTAGACCGACATATTCTGCATCCGCTCGGCTGCTGCCGGATCGCCGTCGCCACGCTTTGCGGCGGCGACCGCGGCGGCCGCATCTTCGGCCGAATGCAGCCGCGCCGAGCCCATGAACACCACCGTATCGGTGACATTGTAGTGCGCAAGGCGGCTCATCGGCTCGTGGTACTCAGCCAGGATGCGCAGGGCACGGCCATCGCGGCTGTGCAGGAATTCCTGGTTTTCGTAGGCCTTGGGGTATGTGGTCGGTTCTTTGGGCATCGGTGGGAGTCCGGTTGGTGCGGGGAAGCTTTGTTCTGAAACAGATTTATTCGGGGTCACCGTCGGTCAGGTAATCCCACATGCGTTTATAAATGCGACCGGTGCCAGTGTTGCGAGCTTCGGCTTCCTCGATCGTTGCGCCGGTGACGACGACGCCGTTGCCGAGGCCGTGGCGCGGCAAACACCGCGCGGCCTTGCGCACGCGTATCTGTGTTTGCTCGCTCGGTTCTCCGAGCGAGCCGAACGTGGTCGTCGTCATGCTGCGGTCCCTGATACTGGTTGGATACTAGCCTTATACCAAATCTCGCTAATACGGACCCCTTTCATGGCGGCGGGTTGGCCCGCCCGGTTAGGCGCGCGGCACAGCGCGATGCGGGGCCATCGGGCAAGCCGCGCAACGCGGCCGGAGGGCCAAGCCGCCCCACCGTAGGCCGCCATCCTTTGTCCGCCGGAGTTGTTGCGGGCTGCTTGCGGTGCCTGCACCGCGGCACATCCCGCGCCTATC
>JAPUHN010000122.1 GCA_027297685.1 Alphaproteobacteria bacterium
TGGCGGAGGGAGTGGGATTCGAACCCACGATACGGTTCCCCGTATACACGCTTTCCAAGCGTGCGCCTTCAGCCACTCGGCCACCCCTCCATACCGAAACCATCGCGCTCTACCGGGCGCTAGCCGCGCCAACGCGCGAACGGCCAGGACTATAAGCGCCAACCCGCCGATTGCAACCGACGGCAAGCAGGGTACTATGGACGCCACTATTTTTGTGCGCGCCGGTCGTTTCTGCTTGATCGATCGTTGTTTGGCGACGACTACTTTGAAGGCGCGAAAGAGGTCAATACACACGCAAATTCGCGTGGAATCGACGCAATATTTAGAAAAATCATAGGGAGTATTACTTGTGTGTGCGGCACATTCCGAGTTCGAATACCCTTCGACTGACGAAGATACAGGAGATGCGCCCGCCCCACGCCGGGCCGGAAAGACGATGATTGTCGGCCGTGTCATTGGATGGGTTCTTGTTGTCGCCGGGATAGCAATTTTGGCGAGGGACATCATTGCCTGGATCGATGCGGGTTCGCCGGCCTTTGTTGCGGCCGGCCAGCTGTGGTTTACACTGCACGATGGCAGCTTGAACCTTATTCAAGCCATCACCCAGCGCTACGTGTGGCCCCCGTTGTGGGATCCGATCGCCGTCACCGTATTGCTGTGGCCGGCCTTCCTGGTGATCGGCGTGCCGGGACTTATCCTGAGTTGGGTGTTCCGCCGGCGGCCGAAGCTGCGCCGTAAATCTGCCTAAAGCAGTATCCGCCCCGCCAAGGTCCTGTGGCGCCAACAGAATTGATTCAATCTGGTCGGATACTGCTTTAGTTGTCGTCCATTCTGAGCGCGGCGATAAACGCCGATTGCGGAATTTCCACATTGCCGTACTGACGCATCCGTTTCTTGCCGGCTTTTTGCTTTTCTAAAAGCTTGCGCTTGCGCGTAATGTCGCCGCCATAGCATTTCGACGTGACGTCCTTGCGCATGGCGCCGACGGTCTCGCGTGCGATGACCTTGCCGCCGATCACCGCCTGTATGGCGACCTTGAACAGTTGGCGCGGAACCAATTCCTTCAGGCGCACGCATAGCGCCCGGCCGCGCGCCTCGGACTGGCCGCGGTGGACGATCATCGACAGCGCATCGACGGGATCGCCATTGATCAGAATATCGACCTTGACCAGATCGCCCTGGCGATAGCTTTCGAGTTCATAGTCGAAGCTGGCGTAGCCGCGGCTGATCGATTTGAGACGATCGTAGAAATCGAAAACCACCTCGTTCAACGGCAGGCGGTAGGTGGCCATCGCCCGGCCGCCGACATAGGTCAGATCGATTTGCTCGCCTCGCCGGTCGGTACAAAGCTGCAGGATTGCGCCGAGATACTCGTCGGGCACGATGATGTTGGCCTTAATCCACGGCTCGTCGATGTTTCTGATCCTCGTGACATCAGGGAAATCGGACGGATTATGGAGGTCGATCGATGTCCCATCGGTCAGGTGTATCTGGTAAATCACCGACGGCGCGGTAGCGATCAGTTCCAGATCGAACTCACGCGCGAGGCGTTCCTGCACGATTTCCATGTGCAACAGCCCGAGAAACCCGCAGCGGAAGCCAACCCCCAGCGCGGCGCTGTTTTCCGGGTCGAAATGAAAGCTGGCGTCGTTCAAGTGCAGCTTGGCGAGGCTTTCGCGCAAATCCTCGAAAGCGGCCGCATCGGCAGGAAACAGCGAGCAGAAGACAACCGGTACCGACGGCTTGAAGCCCGACAATGGCGCCTCCACCGGCATACGGTCGTCGGTTACCGTGTCACCCACCTGGCAATCGGCGACCGCTCTGATCGATGCGGTAATAAAGCCGATCTCACCTGGCCCCAGCGCGTCGATTTCGGTGCGCGCAGGCGTAAACACGCCCACCCGGTCGACCCGATAGGCCTTGTCGGTCGCCATCATACGGATTCTCTGGCCCTTGGAGATTCGACCGTTTTTAATGCGCACCAGAGCGACGACGCCAAGGTAGGGATCGTACCAGCTGTCGACCAACAATGCCTGCAACGGCGTATCGGCCTCGCCTTCGGGCGCTGGCAGGCGCGCGACCAGAGCCTCCAGAACATCTTCGATGCCTGCGCCGGTTTTCGCCGAGATCTCGACCGCCTCGGACGCGTCGAGGCCGATCACCTCCTCGATCTGCTCGCGTACCTGTTGCGGCTCCGCCGCCGGCAGATCGATCTTATTGAGCACCGGAACGATTTCGTGGCCGGCATCGATCGCCAGATAGGCGTTGGCCAGCGTCTGCGCCTCGACCCCCTGGCTGGCGTCGACGATAAGCAGCGAGCCTTCACACGCCGCCAGCGAGCGCGACACCTCGTAGGAGAAATCGACATGGCCGGGAGTATCTATCAGGTTAAGCGCATAGGTTGCGCCGTCGCGTGCGGAATACATCAGGCGCACCGTCTGCGCCTTGATGGTGATGCCGCGCTCGCGTTCCAGCTCCATGGAATCGAGCACCTGATCGTGCATTTCACGCTCGCTCAAGCCGCCGCAATGCTGAATCAGCCGGTCCGCCAAAGTCGACTTGCCATGGTCGATATGAGCGATGATGGCGAAATTACGAATGTGCGAAAGATCGGTCATGGGTGACGGTCAAAAAACTCCGTAAGGTACGTACGTATTGCGAACATCATCCTCAATACCCTGTGGACAATATCTCGAATCCACCGCCGAGAGATGATCCAGATGCTTTCGCCCGGCTTGTATTCTACTGTTTCCTCCAAGACTATTCACAGTCTGTGGATGAAATATCCTTAAATAATAATGAGTTACATCGATAAGCACTGAATTTTATCGTTTGCCACCTGTCGCAGCTCAATGTCACCCCACCGATATTTTAGTCCACAAGTCGGCGTGGAAAACAATTCCGGTGAATGTACAAAACTAGCCCCGCAAGACCCCGCCTGTCTTCTCTGCAACCGCGGCGACGATGCGCTGCGCCACCTGATCGATCTGTTCGTCGGTCAGCGTCGCCTCGACGGGTTGCAGCGTTACCTCGACGGCGAGCGACTTTTTGCCCTCGTCGATCCCCTTACCGGTATAGATATCGAATAGTCGTGTGCTGGCGATAAGGTCGCGATCCGCCGTTCGCGCCGCACGCAACACGTCGGCTGCCGCGACCGCGTCGTCAACGACGAACGCAAAATCGCGATGGACCGATTGGAATGGCGACAGGCGAAGCGGCGCCCGCGCGGCGCCCCGCTCCTTGCGCTGTGGTACCCGGTCGAGAAACACTTCGAAACCGACCATCGGACCGCGCACGTCGAGGCGGTGCAGCACGCCGGGGTGCAGTTCGCCGAACCACGCCAACACCGTTTTGCCGAGCCGCAGTCCGGCCGAGCGTCCCGGATGATAGTGCGCGGGCGCATCGGTCGACACCTGCAGGTTTGCCGCCGGTGCACCCGCCGCCTCCAACGCGGCCAACGCGTCGCCTTTGGCGTCGATGGCGTCGACCGGCCGCGATGGGGACGACCAATGGCGCGCCACCATATTGCCCTGGCGTAGTCCGGCCGCCACCAGAAGCTGCCCCTCGGGCGTATCGTCCAAGTAGGCAGGGCCCAGTTCGAACAAGCCGAAATCTCCCAAACCACGGTCGATGTTGCGCCCGGCGGCGAGCACCAGGTTTGCCAACACCGACGGCCGCAGCACATCGAGATCGGCGCTAATCGGATTGGCCAGACGCAGCGTGTCGGGTACGCCGCCAAAAAGTTCGGCATGGCGCGACGCCATAAACGACCAAGTCACGGCTTCGTCGAGCCCCTGGGCCGCCAACGCGCGCCGTGCGCCAGCGGCGCGTTGTTGCCCCGCTGTCAATGCAACCTCGGGCAGCGCCGCCTCGCGGGCCAACGAGACCGGTGCTATTTCATCGAAGCCGACAATACGGGTGATTTCCTCGACCAGGTCGGCCTCGCCATGGATATCGGGACGCCACGTCGGCGGCACCACCGACATTGGCTCATCACCATCGACGGCAAAACCAAGCCGCTCGAGGATCGATTTTTGTTCGGCGACCGGCACGTCGACGCCGCCCAAGGTGCGAACCCGGTCGCTGCGAAGCACGATGGCGCGCGCGGTATCAGGCTCGACGCCGGCACTGACAGGCTTGCTGGTTTCGCCGCCGCAGAATTCGAGGATCAGGCGTGCCGCGGCTTCCGCACCCCAATCGGCCGATTGCGGGTCGACACCGCGCTCGAAACGGTAACGGGCATCGGACTCGATCTGCAGCGCCCGGCCGGTGGTGGCAACCTGTACCGGATCGAACAGCGCGACTTCGAGAAATACCTCGGTGGTCTCGGCCAAACAACTGGTGTCCATGCCGCCCATGACACCTGCCAGGCCTTCCGCCTTATCGCCGTCGCCGATAACCGTTTTGGCCGGATCGAGCGTGTAGTGTTTTTCGATGAGGGCGTAGAACGGTTCGCCATCGCGCGCGCGGCGCATGGTCAGCGTATCGCCCTTGAGCTTACCAGCGTCGAATACGTGGAGCGGGCGGCCCAAATCAATCGAAACGTAGTTGGTGACATCGACCAGCGCCGAGATTGGCCGAAGCCCGATGGCGCGCAGCCGGTCCTGTGCCCACTGCGGGCTCGCGCCGTTGGTGAGGCCGCGGAAATGGCGGCCGACTACGTATGGACACGCGTTGCCGTCGTCGGCGATCGCCCACGAAATCGGGCTGTCGTAGCTCCCCGCTACCGGCTCGGCGCTGGTAAACGGCTTCAACGTGCCCAGCCCGGCAGCGGCCAGGTCGCGGGCGATGCCCCGAACGCCCGTGCAGTCGGGGCGATTGGGGGTCAATTCGATGTCGAAAACCGGATCGTCAAGGCCGAGAACGCTGGCGAACGGCGCGCCGAGGGGGGCGTCATTGGGTAAGTCGATGATGCCCTCGTGTTCGTCCGACAGCCCCATCTCGCGTTCCGAGACCAGCATGCCGTTCGACTCGACGCCGCGGATTTTCGTCGCCTTGAGCTCCAGCTCAAGGCCGGGAATCCAGCTTCCCACTGGCGCAAATACGCCCTTCATGCCGGCGCGCGCATTCGGGGCGCCGCACACCACCTGCACCTGTCCGTTGCCCGTATCGACCGTGCAGACCTGTAGGCGGTCGGCATCGGGGTGTTTTTCGGCGGCGGTGACGTGGGCGACGGTAAAGGCCGCGAACTTGGCGCCCGGGTCGTCGACCGAATCGACTTCAAGGCCGATCTTGATCAGCGTCTCGACGATGGCGTCGAGGCTCGCATCGGTCTCCAGATGGTCTTTAAGCCAGCCGAGGGTGAATTTCATCGCCCGCCCCCAACAACCTCATCATCAGGGATTCCCCCCCTCCCTAACCCTCCCCCTCCAAGGGGGAAGGAATATGGTGGGTGCCGCACCGCTACACTCCCTCCCCCTTGAGGGGGGAGGGTTGGGGCGGGGGTGACCGAAGAAAACATGACCATCACAGCCCGCGCACCATGGAGGGCACGGCGAGCGGCGCAAAGCCGTAGTGGGAAAGCCAGCGCAGATCGGCGTCGAAGAAGGTACGCAGATCGGCAATGCCATATTTCAGCATGGCGATACGGTCGATCCCCATGCCAAAGGCGAAGCCCTGGTACTTTGCCGGGTCGATGCCGCCATATTCCAGAACCTTGGGATGCACCATGCCGGAGCCCATGATTTCGAGCCAGTTGTCGGCGCCATCGCCAAAATTGCCGATTCTAAGTTCGCCACCGGCGCGCGAGCAGCCAATGTCGACCTCCATCGACGGTTCGGTGAACGGAAAGTGGCTCGGCCGAAACCGTACCGGTAGATCGGGGATGCCGAAGAAGGCGCGGCAGAAATCGATAATGCAGCCTTTGAGATGGCCCATATGGGTCGTCTCGTCGACCACCAGCGCTTCAATTTGATGGAACATCGGCGTGTGGGTGGCGTCGGAATCGCTGCGGTAGGTGCGTCCGGGTGCGATCACGCGAATCGGCGGCTTGCTGTTTTCCATGGTGCGGATTTGCACCGGCGAGGTATGGGTCCGCAAAACCAACCGTGACCCATCATCGCGTTCTGGCAAATAGAACGTGTCGTGCATTTGCCGCGCCGGATGCTCGGGCGGAATATTGAGCGCCGTGAAGTTGTGAAAATCGTCCTCGATGTCGGGCCCCTCGGCGACGGCAAACCCCATTTCGCCGAAGATCGCGATGCATTCCTCCATCGCCTGGCTCACCGGGTGGATGCGCCCGTGGGGCCGCGGACGCACCGGCAACGTGACGTCGGTGGTCTCCCCGGCAAGCCGGGCTTCCAACGCGGCCGCTTCGAGGTCGAGCTGGTGGGCCGAGATCGCCGCCGTCACGTTGTCTTTGACCCGGTTGAGCGACTGTCCAGCTGCCTTGCGGGCTTCGCCCTCGAGACCGCCAAGGCCTTTCATTTGCTCGGTGATACGGCCCTTGCGGCCGAGCACCGACACGCGCACGGCCTCCAGCGCCTCGAGGCTATCGGCCGCTGTCACTTCGGCCAGTAGCGTCGACTCGAGCTCCGTTACATCGGGCGTCGTCGTCATCGTAGTATCCAAGCGGCCCGCAGGGCCAAGCCTAGGCCGACGCGTTCAGAGCGTCCTGCGCCTGATCGACCAGCGCCTTGAACGCCTCAGGTTCCTTGACGGCAAGATCGGCAAGAATTTTGCGATCGAGCTCAACCCCGGCCTGTTTGACTCCATTCATAAATTGCGAATAGGTCAAACCATGCTGACGCGCGCCAGCGTTGATCCGTTGGATCCACAGCGAGCGGAAATTTCGCTTTTTTACCCGCCGGTCGCGATAAGCGTATTGCAGGCCTTTTTCGACCCGTTCGAGCGCGATGCGATAGCTTGTCGAATTGCGCCCACGATAACCTTTGGCAAGCTTTAAAACTTTCTTGCGCTTGGCATGCCGGTGGACGGTGCCGATTGCACGAGACATCGCTCAGCCCCTCTTCGAATACGGCATGGTAGGCCCGACGATCCGGGCGTCGGCGGCGGACATAACGCCGATCTTGCGCGCCTTGCGCTTCATCGATTGCGACCGTTTGCGCATACCATGGCGCATGCCAGAAGGTTTCATGCGGATTTTGCCGGAAGCCGTAAAGCGGAATCGCTTCTTGGCTGACGATTTCGTCTTCATCTTGGGCATTTTGTCCTCGCGTGTGTTTGAGGTCTTGGCTCGACGGCTGGGCATGCCCTGGGGTTTACGCACCCCCGGCCTCACCATCGCTTTGAAATCGCGCGGTTTATAACGGTCTGTCACCACAAACGCAAGCGCTGGCGAGGCCTTCCCAATGTGTGAAACCCGCGCAGATCGCCGACAGAAATGATTTAATCCGGCGGGTTACTGCACTAATACCAAGTCTCGTTAATACGGACCCATTTCACCGCCAATAATTTATCCGCCAGATAGGCGCGGGTTGCGCCGCGGTGCTGGCACCGCAAGCGGCCCGCAACGACGCCGGCGGACAAAGGATGGCGGCCTTCGGTGGGGCGGCTTGGCCCTCCGGCCGTGTTGCGCGGCTTGCCCGATGGCCCCGCATCGCGCTGTGCCAAGCGCCTAACCGGGCGGGCCAATCCGTCCCCATGAAATGGGCTCGTATTAGCGAGATTTAGTATAAAACAATCCTCCCAAACGCCATCACCTCAATAGGCAAATCTCATGGACCTGGAATTAACCGGCAAAACAGCGCTGATCACCGGCGGCAGCAAGGGTATCGGCCGGGCGGTTGCCGAAGTTCTGGCCGCGGAAGGCTGTAACCTGCACCTTGCTGCGCGAACGGAAGCGGACTTGGCGGCGTTGCGCGACGACTTAAATGGCCGCACCGGCGCCCAGGTCTCGATCCATCCGGTCGACCTGTCGAAGGAAGCGGACGTGCAAGCCCTGGCAGCGACCGCTGGCAACGTTGATATACTGGTCAATAATGCCGGCGCCATACCCGCTGGCGACATAGACCGTCTCGATGTCGGCACCATAAAGGACGCCTGGGATTTGAAAGTGTTTGGCTTTATCGGCTTGACCAAAGCCATTTACCCGCAGATGTGCGAGCGCGGCTCGGGGGTGATTGTCAATATCATCGGCATGGCGGGTGAGCGGCCCCGGTCGAACTATATCGCCGGCTCTATGGGCAATGCCGCGTTGATGGCGCTGACCCGTGCTCTCGGCTCGGAGAGCGTCGACCACGGCGTACGCGTTATCGGCATCAACCCTGGTCCCATCGAGACCGAGCGACTGGTGACCCAGGCGAAAACAACCGCCGATTTGAACTGGGGTGACGAATCGCGTTGGCGCGAGACCCTGAAAGGGATGCCCGGCGGGCGGGCCGGCACGGTCGAAGAAATGGGTTGGATCACAGCTTTCTTGGCGAGCCCGCGCGCGTCGTGGCTATCGGGCACCGTCATCATGGCCGATGGCGGTCAGCATTCGCGGCCGCCGGCGTAGCAAGCCGCTAGCTGCGAGCCTTTAGCCATTAGCAATTGGCCTTTAGCTATTTGCTCGGTCGGGGTTGTCCTGAAAGCCAGCGCCCCTTGCTAACAGCTATGGGCTAACAGCTATAGGCTGCGGTCAACGTGGCGTCATGACCATGGTCAGCTGACGGCCTTCGAATTTAGGCATCTGCTCGACCTTGGCGATTTCTTCCAATTCGTCACGAACCCGTTGGAGTACCTGCGCGCCAAGTTCTTGATGCGCCATTTCACGTCCCCGAAAGCGCAATGTCACTTTGACCTTATCGCCGTCGTCGATAAATCGGCGCGCGTTGCGCATCTTCACTTCGTAATCGTGGGTATCGATGTTCGGTCGCAGCTTGATTTCTTTGACGTCGATCGTCTTTTGCCGCTTGCGGGCGATATTGGCCTTTTTCTGCTCTTCGTATTTGAGCTTGCCAAAATCGATGATCTTGCAAACTGGCGGGTCGGCGTTCGGTGATACCTCGACGAGGTCGAGATTCACGCTGTAGGCCCGCTCGAGGGCTGTTTCGGTGGGTACGACACCCACCTGCTCGCCATTCTCATCGACCAGCCGAATTTCCGGATTGTCGATGTCTGTATTTACCCGCGGTCCGGAACGTTTCGGCGGGGTAACGTCTACTGGTCGTCTAGCGATCTATCTATCTCCTTGTAGTTAAATCATTAACCATAATTTCGGCTGCCTAAGTCGCAGCCGGACTGGCAGCTTCCACACTAAGTTGGCCGACTGCGTCTTCCAAGGCAAGTATTTCCTGATTTTTCGCCCCCAGGCGGCGTACGGCTACGGTGCCGTCGTCGGCTTCGCGCCGGCCCACAACCAGCATGGCTGGCACATGGGCTAAACTGTGTTCGCGGACTTTGTAGTTTATTTTCTCGTTGCGAAGATCGGTTTCGACCCGCAAACCCGCTTTCTGGCACGCGGCTGCAACCATCTCGGCATAGGCGTCGGCGTCGTTCGTGATGGTAGCGACGACGGCTTGCACCGGCGCCAGCCACAGCGGAAAGCGTCCCGCATAGTTTTCGATCAGAATACCGATAAAACGCTCGAACGAACCCAGAATCGCGCGGTGCAGCATGACCGGCCGGTGTTTGCCGCCGTCTTCGCCCACGTAAGACGCGTCGAGGCGTTCGGGGAGAACAAAATCGACCTGCAGCGTGCCGCACTGCCAGTCGCGGCCGATCGCATCGCGCAGGACAAAATCGAGCTTTGGGCCGTAGAAGGCGCCTTCGCCGGGATCGAGCGAGTAGTCCAGGCCCGCCGCTTCGGTCGCTTCGATCAGCGCCTGCTCGGCGCGGTCCCAAGTGGCGTCGTCGCCGGCGCGCACCGGCGGGCGGTCTGCAAACCTCACCTGCACATCGTCGAAGCCGAAGTCGTGGTAGACGCTCGACAGCAACTCGCAGAACGCTTTGGTTTCGGAAACTATCTGGTCTTCAGTGCAAAAAATGTGGGCGTCATCCTGGGTGAATGCGCGCACCCGCATGATGCCGTGCAGGGCGCCCGACGGTTCGTAGCGGTGGCACGATCCGAATTCGGCCATGCGCAGCGGCAGGTCCCGATAGCTGGTGGTGCCCTGCTTGTAGATTTGCACATGGCAGGGGCAATTCATCGGCTTTATGGCGAGGATGCGATCGTCGTCATCTTCGATGGTGAACATATTCTCGCGAAACTTTTCCCAATGACCGGACCGCTCCCACAGTACGCGGTCGACCAGTTGCGGCGTCTTCACTTCGAAATAACCGGCCCCCTCGAGGCGCGCGCGCATATATTCCTCGCACACCCGGTAGAGTGTCCAACCCTTGGCATGCCAGAACACCGACCCCACCGCTTCTTCCTGGATATGGAACAGGTCCATCTCCCGGCCCAACCGGCGATGATCGCGCTTTTCCGCCTCCTCCAATTGGGTCAGGTACGCTTTCAACTCCTTGGCATCGCGCCAGGCGGTGCCATAGATACGTTGGAGCTGCTGGTTGCGGGCGTCGCCGCGCCAGTAAGCGCCTGAAACCTTCATCAGTTTGAACGCGGTTCCCAGTTTGCCCGTCGACGGCAAATGCGGCCCGGTGCAAAGGTCGAGCCAGTCGCCCTGCCGATAGATCGAAATATCTTCGTCCCGCGATAGGGTTTCCACGTGCTCCGCCTTGTACTTCTCGCCGGCGTCGTTGAAAAAGCGGATCGCCTTATCACGGTCCCAGATCTCGCGGACGATGGTCTCGTTGCGGGCAACGATTTCCTTCATTCGCGCTTCGATCGTCTCAAGATCGCTGGGCGTGAACGGCTCATCGCGTACGAAGTCGTAATAAAATCCGTTCTCGATCGCGGGTCCGAAAGTAATCTGCGTGCCGGGATAGAGCTCCTGGACCGCCTCTGCCATGACGTGGGCGGCATCATGGCGCAAGAGGTCGTAGACCGTCTCGTCGTCGCTTTTCACGGTAACGATTTCGACCGCCGCGTTTTCACGCACGGGGGCGGAAAGATCAGCCAGGCGCCCATCTAATTTAATCGCCAGCGCAGCTTTCGCCAGTCCCGGGCCGATGTCGGCGGCGATCTCGGCGCCGGTGACTGGCCCGGCAAAGTCGCGCGAGCTGCCGTCCGGCAGGGTAATCGTTACTTGAGCACTATCGGCGGCCACAGCCATCATGTCTCCGTTATGCACGCGTTTTCATGAACGCGGCGTTAACCTCGTTATAGCGTGGGCGGAATAGGCTCTATCGCAAGCGCAGGCTTGCTTCAACCTCGTCGACGCTAAGTTCGCCGAGCGGCTGGCGTCGCAGGATTGTCACGTCGGGTCCCCGTTGTCCGCAAAGGTCCGGGTCGGAAGCATGAGAAAACAGTACCACCGACCGCGCTCCCGCAGTCGCGATCACATGCATTGGACCGGTGTCGTTGCCAACGGCGGCGGCCGCGCCGCGTGCAAGTTCGACGATTTCGACTATCGACGTCGCGGTCGTGAGATCGCGCGAGCCGACGCAAAACGTCGCGATCGCCGAGGCTACTTGGGTTTCCGCAGTGCCACCGATCACAACCGGCGTGATTTCTTTCGCAATCAACCGCCGGGCAAGTTCCGCATAGTTCCCGGCCGGCCAACGTTTGTCGGGCCGAAGCGGCGAGCTGCCCGGAACCAGAAGCAAGTACGGGGACGAAAGCTCGAAGCGTCCGATCTCGGCGGAAATTCCATCGAGATTGGGCGCTGGCACATCGGCAATACCGGCAATACCGAGCTGTTCCGCCTGACGCTCGATCGTGTGGATGAAATCCCGCTGGGGATTGGTGTGGCGGTGAGAGCAGCCGACGACGGTGCCCGACCACTCTGGCTTGCGACCAATTCCTAGTAGATGGAACAGGATCGCCGTGCGGTCGGAGGTCTGCAGGTCGTAGACCCGGTCGAACCGTGCCCGACGTAGGCGTTTGAGCGATGCTTTCCAATCCCGCAACTGGCGCCAGGTCGGCCGGTCGTCGATCCAAACTTCGTCGAACCAGTCACCCGCGGCGGCGAAGTCGCGAAACAGTTTGGTCGTCAGCAACGTAATGTGGGCGTCGCTATGGTGGCGGCGGATCGCGGTGAACGGCCCGGTCGCTTGGACGATGTCGCCCATGGCGCCCAGTTTTATCACGAGCACGCGCTTTATCGGTCGATTGGGTTTCATCAATCTAGATCGCCCGCCGTTGGCGGAGTTCGGCATATATTTCGAGTGTGGCGGAACACATGACGGTTTTCGAATACTGGTGGTGTACGTGTCTGATCGCCCTATCCGCCAGGCGTGCCCGTGCGTTGGCGTCGATTGTCAGCGCGTCGGCGAGCGATTCGGCGAGCGCAGTAGCGTCGCCCGGTCGGAACAGCCAGCCAGTTTCTCCCACGATGACCTGTTCGGCGGCGCCGCCATGGTCGGCGACGACCACCGGCCGGCCCATCGCTTGGGCTTCGGCGACGATCCGCCCAAACGCTTCCGGGTCGGTCGATGCGGAAACCACGGCATCTGTCAGCATATAGGCCGCGGCCATATCCGGGCAGTGACCCAGCACCTGAACCTGACCCGCCAGGCCCAGTGTTTTGATCTGTTGCTCTAATTCTGCGCGATAGGCCGCGCGGCCCTGATCGGATCCGACCAGGAGGCCGAGCACATTGATATTCTCGGCGCCCAGGCGCGCCTTTAGCAACGCCAACGCTTCAATGAATAACGATTGCCCTTTCCACCGCGTCAGGCGCCCCGGCAACATAACGACCGACGCGTCGTCGGGCAGGTTCCACCGGCCGGCAAGATCGACGACGCGCGCCACGGTCGTGTTCGCTGGATTGAAGATATTGAGGTCGATACCCCGCGGTACAATACGAACCCGGTCTTCGCGAACGTCGTAGCGGGTCCTCAAATGTTCGGCAATGAAGCGGGAATTGGCGATGACAATGTCACCGTCGGCCATGACCGCGTTGTAGTGTTTCTTCCAGGCGCCGGTTACGCTCGTGCCATAGTTGTAAGTGCCATGGAAGGTCGTCATAAAACTGCACCCCGTGCGGCGCGCTGCCGCACGAGCGCTCCACGCGGGCGCCCGGCTGCGCGCGTGGACGATATTGACCCCATGCCGGTCGATGACATCGACGAGGCGTCGTACATTGCGGCGCATCACAAGGGGGTTCTTCGAAGCCAACGGCAATGTGATGTGCTTAACGCCGTTGCGGTCGAGGTCGCTCACCATATGGCCCCCCGACGAGGCGACGTATGCCGGCGCGCCGTTGGCGGTGATTGCCGCCGCGATATCGATCGTCGCGCGCTCGACGCCGCCGCCGCCGGTTTCCAAAGACGGCAGCACCTGCAGAACAACCGGTGCCAGCCGAGCCCGCGTTGATTCTGCCCGCTCGTTTGCGCTGTTAGACTGCACAGCGGTCTTCATGGCATCGTAGGGTGGATGACAACACCTTCCTATATCGCCGCCGCCGACGGCACAAAGCTAGCCTTTTACGCCACACCGGCCCGCGTGGGGAGGGCCGGTCCCGGCATTGTCTTTCTTGGCGGCTTTATGTCCGACATGACGGGCCAGAAGGCAACCACTTTGGAGGCCTGGGCCCAACATGCCGGCCATGCCTTTTTGCGCCTCGACTATTCCGGCCACGGTTATTCGGGTGGTGCGTTTCGCGATGGCACCGTGGGCCGGTGGGCCGACGACGCGCTGACCGTTATCGACCATGCCGGCGATTGTGTCGCCGGCTTCGATGGCCCGCTGGTTCTTGTCGGCTCGTCGATGGGCGGCTGGATCATGGTTCGTGTCGCGCTGGCGTTGCAACGCGCAGGAGGGCGGCGGCAGGCAGCCGGGCTGGTCGGCATCGCGGCGGCGGCGGATTTTACCCACGAGCTGATGCCGGAGCGGCTTGGACCCGAAGTGATGGCGCAAATCGCCGAGGCGGGGTTTTATTCCACGCCGTCGGACTATTCCGACGATCCCTACATTATTACCCGCGCCCTGATCGAGGACGGCAGCCGGCAACGGATTCTCGACAAACCGATAAATCTCGACCTGCCGGTGCGCCTTATTCACGGCACCGCTGATCCCGACGTGCCGTGGACGCAATCGCAAAAACTGATGGCGGCGCTTACCTCCGACGATGTCGAGCTGATCTTGGTCAAGGATGGCGATCATCGCCTGTCGTCCGAACGGGATTTGGCGCGGCTCACAACGATTGTCGAGCGGCTCGTCGAATCGATCGCGCGAGCATAGCTACAGCAACGCCTCGAGACCGGTCCGATAGTCGGGGTAGGTCAGCGTCACGCCCAATTCGTGCTTTATGCGGTGGTTCGAAACCCGCTTGTTTTCGCTATAGAAACTGCGCGCCATGTCCGACAAATCGGCCTCCTTGAAGGGTACTTCCGGCGGCGCATCGACGCCGAGCAACCCGCACGCGTAGGTCACGACATCTTGCGGTGGCGCGGCCTCATCATCGCATAAATTATAGGCCGCACCCGGGTTGGGACGCGCCATCGACGCTTCGAGGGCGGCCGAGATGTCATCGACGTGGATACGGCTGAATATCTGGCCTGGCTTGACTATTCGGCGCGCTTCGCCCCTCGCTACCGTCACCAGTGCGTTGCGGCCGGGACCATAAATTCCGGCGAGCCGGAACAGATGGGCGGGCACACCATGGTCGCGCCACAACCCACACCAACCGTCCTCCGCAGTTACCCGGCGCTCGCCGCGCACCGTCGCCGGCCGGCGATCGGATTTCTCATCGACCAGGCCGCCATCCCGGTCGCCATAGACACCGGTGGTCGACAGATAGCCGACCCATTGCAGGCGCGCCGAACGCGCCGCGATATCGGTGCCGTGGTGGTCGAGCACTGGATCGCCCGCGGCATCCGGCGGCACGGAGGAGAGAATATGGGTAACGCTATCGAGCGCGGCGGCAGGATCGCCAAGCGGCCGATCCCGGTCGAATACCCAAGCGGCGATACCCTGCTCGGTCAATTCGGCGCGCTTTGCCTCGCTGCGGCCGGTGCCACGAACCGTCCATCCCTGCGCCATCAATCGCTGCGAAAAAGCGCTGGCGGTGTAGCCCAGACCAAAACAGAACAGAGTGCGCATATCGGACATCGTGATATCGAGTGGGTTCCCTAGCGCCGGCTGCGGCACTTTCGTGACCGGCAGGGGTACTGTTACATGGGCCCGCAGGATGGCGCAAAGGCGCTTGGTATAGGCGTGGAGACAAAAGGGTAGGTCTACAATGGGGCAACTGGCGACACGGTGCTCACGCCGCCTGACGGGCCTGATGGGGATTGGGCTTGCCGGGGCGCTGGTCGCCGTCGTGGTCGGGTCGCCGGCCGCGGCGCAAACCCGTTTCTCCGAAATACCGGTCGCCCAAGCCTATCAGGGCTGCATGGCATTGGCCCGCGCCAAGCCCGCGGAAGGTTTCGAGGCCGCCATTGCCTGGCGCGACGAAGGCGGTGGCCCACCCGCCCGCCATTGCACGGCGATCGCTCTGGTCGGCCTGGGACAACTCGACGAAGCGGCACAGAGACTGGAGGATCTGGCGCAGAATATGGCCGTCTTCGGCGCCAAAGAACGGGCCGCCGTTCTCGAACAAGCCAGCCAGGTCTGGTTGCGTCTGGGCGACGGTACGCGCGCCTACGCCGTCCTCTCCGCCGCCTTGATCCTCGACGACGGCAATATCGGACTGTGGATACGCCGCGGCGAGACGTTGGCACGCGCCGGCGAATTTTGGGATGCGATCGACGATTTTAGCGAAGCGTTGGAGCGTAATTCGAGCTCGCTGGACGCGCTGATTTTTCGTGCCGCGGCGTACCGGCTGCTCGACGTCCCCGATCTCGCCGCCGACGATCTGGCGCGCGCGTTGGCGCTCGATGCCAATAATCCAGACGCGCTTGCCGAATTAGGCATGGTGCGCAAGGCCAAGGGAGACCGCGATGGCGCCCGCCAAGCATGGCTCGCCGCGATAAACGCCGCCCCGCGATCGCCCGCCGCCGACACCGCCCGCGCCGCGCTCGAACGCATGGA
>JAPUHN010000123.1 GCA_027297685.1 Alphaproteobacteria bacterium
ACGTAATCAGCGGAAAAACGGACATCGGTAATTTCATGTCCGCTTTCGAGCCTTTTTCGTCCGCTTTACCCCCAACAACAGACATTCCAGATAGACCCGCTAATGTCCGTTAATAGCCAATAACAGACGTTCAGAAAAAGCTAATATATAACTGACAGTCAAGCCATTGATGTTGCAAATCGGCACATTGCGATGCCGTTGGAGGGAGCCGTCCACCGCATCAATACCGGACATAAAATGTCCGAAAACCCATCGTGTGACCGATGCCTAAAGATACTGCTTTCGCTGCATGCCCCTAATCTTCGGGGCAACCGATCTATCGCCATATTGTTCTGCAATCCGAATTGGATGCGACGCTTTCGAGCTCTGTTCAGTTTTGCTATCGTCTTCGGTGCCTGGGAGGAGTTATTTGGGGAAATCCCAGGCTACGCTGCTGACACCAGAATCTGAGGGGACCGCTATGATCATACAGAATGCGCCCGCTGGCGAACCGCAAATCGTCATCACTATGGCCGAGCACATGACATTGGCCGGGCGGTTCGCCCGCGCCTTCGGTAACGCCGCGTTCGAGCCCATAGAGCCGCGAGAAGAGGTGCTTTACATTGTCGATCACCACGACGCGGGCTGGGCGGACGTCGACGCGAAGGCGGCGATCGATTCCGAGACGGGGCTGCCTTACCATCTGCAAAATACGCCTTTCGAGACCATCGTCGAGACGAGCCGCGCATCGCCCGAATTCAACAGCCGACACCACGCCTACTGCGGGCTCCTCTCCAGCATGCATAGCTGGGGCCTGTACAACGGCCGGTACGGCCTATCGGATCACGTCCTTTTGGATACGTTGGCGGCGGAGAACCGGTCTACGGCAGACGAAATGCTCGAAGGCGAGCTGTCGCGACAGGAACGCCTGAAGACGGAGCTCGCTAATAACCCCGAGACAGCCGCCTGGATCGAGGAGGGGCATCTCTTGCAAAACTACAAGCAACTCCAGTTCTTCGACACGCTTGCGCTTTATTTCAATTGCGAGCGTGAGGGGGCCCGCGTGGAGCAGTCGTTTGAGCACGTTCCTCACAACGCGCGCGAGGACGTCACCGTCATGGTGCGCCCGGCCGGAGAGAGCGTTTATCACGTCTCGCCCTTTCCGTTCGACGACGATCCGTTGCCCGTATCCTTTACCGGCCGCTCGATGGTTCCGGACCCAGATCGCGAGGCCGCCGACCTCGGCGCAATCGCGACGGACAGCCAGACGATCACGCTGACCACCGGCTGACTGTGCTGCACGCCTTCCGATACCCGCTTCGCTACCGGGTTTTAGCCGAGATTCCCCCGGTGGCTCCCGTCTAGATCGCCGAAACCAAGCGAGTGGCGTACGAGTGGCCGAAATAGCACCATAAATAGGGGGCTACAAATGTCCGTTACGGTTCAAAACCTGCCGTGATTAGGGCCGGCGGTGCGCAATGTTCGCGGCGCTCGCCGTAACCGACAATCAAGGAGACAGCCATGGACGGCAAGATTGCACTCGAAGAACACTTCGCCACTGACGACACGTTGATGGATTCGGCCGGTTATCTGGGTGACGACGTATGGGCCGAGCTGAAAAGCCGGCTGCTCGACATTCAAGGCCAGCGCATCGAGTTGATGGACCGGCACGGCATCGAGACGATGATCCTGTCGCTCAACGCCCCGGCGGTGCAGGCGATCCTCGACCCGGACCGGGCCGCCGAGGTTGCCCGCCGCGCCAACGATTTTCTGGCCGAGCAGGTGCAGCAACGGCCGGACCGGTTTCAGGCGTTCGCGGCGTTGCCGATGCAGGACCCCGACGTGGCAATCCGCGAGTTGGAGCGCTGCGTCAACGAACTGGGTTTCAAGGGCGCGCTGGTCAACGGCTTCTCGCAGATCGTCGACCCCGAGAGCGCGGTCTATTACGACCTGCCGCAATACCGGGCCTTATGGAGCGTCGTCGCCGACCTCGACGTGCCGTTCTACCTGCACCCGCGCAACCCGCTGCCGAGTATGGCGCAGATCTACAATGGCCATCCGTGGCTGCTTGGCCCGGTCTGGGCGTTCGGCCAGGAGACGGCGGTGCATGCGCTGCGCCTGATGGCGTCGGGCCTTTTCGACGACTATCCGGAGCTGACCGTCATCCTCGGCCATATGGGCGAGGGCCTGCCCTACAGCATGTGGCGGGTCGACAATTGCAACGCCTGGGTTGGCGCCAAGCGACCCTATCCGGCCAAGCGCACATTGGGCGAGTATTTCCGGGAGAACTTCTATCTGACCACGTCGGGCAACTTCCATACGCCGACGCTGATTTCCGCGATGTCCGAAATCGGCGCCGACCGAATTCTGTTTTCGACCGATTGGCCGTTTGAAAACATCGACCACGCCGCCGACTGGTTCGATGACGCTAGTATCAGCGAAGCAGATCGTCTGAAGATCGGCCGCGAAAACGCGGTCAGATTGTTCAACATTTAGTATCGTCGAGCCGGCTCGAAGCAGCCGCATTGCTACGGCGGGTAAGGGATCTTCAGCCGGCCGTGTCGGTTAATCGGCAATCTTGCAGTCCTTAGGTCCTTTACGACCGCTTTCAGGGGTAAACCGGTCGTGATTGACGGCTGCCGCTGACGGCGGCTTTTAGCCATGAGCGGGCATGAATTGTGTAGTCTTTTACCCGCTGCATGATGGCGTTGGAGAGGAGCCGTCCACCGCATCATAAGCGGACATATGATCACCCCGAGTAAGTCTACCTCTGGTCGCTGACCACGCTGCGGGAAAAGCTGGTCAAGATCGGAGCCAAGGTCGTCCGCGATGGTTGATATGTCACATTCCAAATGGCCGTGGTCTCGGTACCAAAAGACCTGTTCGAGGAAATTTTGAGGCTGGTCGACGGGCTGCGAGCAAGAGCAAGTTCGGCGTAAGCCAGGCGAAGCGGGTGACGACATGAAAATGAAGGGAGAGCCATGCCCTGAAAGCGGAAAACAGCGCGATCAGAGGCAAGGCCAGATTCTAATCCTCAACGAAATGTTAACCCGCCTTTTGGTAGGCTGGTGGTCAAGCGTAAAGGCAAGGAAGGAATCCAGCCCGATGAAATGGCAAACCACATTCTGTTTCGTGTTGTTGAGTTCGGTACTGGCGGCGGGGCAAGTGGCACCAGCAGCAGCCGAGCCGGCCGGAGACGAGTACCGATTGCCGCACGCGGCGGACGGCATTCAGATTGCCGATAAAGGCAACGGGAAAATAAGGGGCCGCGGCAACCGCTATAAATTCATAACGAACAATTTATTTGGCACAAAGGTCAATTACGCCAGCGGCGGGCCGCCTCCGTGGGCGCCGGCGCACGGTTATCGCCACAAATACGGGTCCGGTTCGGGCGGATATAAACCGCCCTTCGGACTGGACTTGGGCCGGTGCAACCGCACGCTCATAGGTACCGTGATTGGCGGCGTTGGCGGCGGCGTGATCGGGTCGCAGATCGGCAAGGGTAATGGACGGACGCTCGCCATCATCGGCGGCACCATCCTCGGCGCCATCGTCGGCGCCGGTGTGGGTGACACTATGGACAATCTCGACCAGAACTGCGTCGGCCAGACACTAGAACACGCGCCCGACGGACAAACCATCAAATGGAACTCGCCGGCCGCAAATACGGACTATCAGGTAACCCCGACCAGATCGTATCAGGATGCCAATGGACGTTATTGCCGCGAATACCAAACCAACGCCACCATCGCGGGACGGACGCAAAAGGTCT
>JAPUHN010000124.1 GCA_027297685.1 Alphaproteobacteria bacterium
CGCCCCCCCCCCCCCCAACGGCACCGCGATCTGCCAATCCTTTCAAATGAGGGTTAGAAAACTGGCGCTATATTAGCGTTTGCTGAACGGCTGTTATTGGCTATTAACGGACATTGACGGGCTTGCCTGGAATGTCCGTTATTGGGGGTAAAGCAGACATAATATCCAAGGCGGTAAATGTCCGTTCTTGACCCAAACCGGACATTCCGGTCGCCCAATCGGCCTCACGACACCAATAGACAGCATCGCAATTTCTCGACCAAGGCCGTAGTCGTCCTCGACAGCCAGAAGTGCTACCGTCTTCGGTCAGTGGGAGTTGGTATCGGGGAAATCTTGGCTCAATAAGAGAGGAGACTTTATCATGCGCCTACGCATTCTGACCTTTGTCACTGCACTGTTTCTTGTTCCGGTGGCTCCGGCGATCGCCGACAATGGCGTGATCACCAACCAGAGCGCCTATTCAGCTGATGTCACGGTGGAACGCTTCGAAGCGGCGGTTAAAAAGCTCGGCTTCATAGTGTTTGCCCGCCTCGACCACGCCGCCGCAGCCAAGCAGATGGGGCTTTCGATGCCCTATTCGACTGTTGTGGTATTTGGCAATCCAAAGATCGGCACTCCCGGTTTCATCAAAGTGCCAGAGTCCGCTATCGATCTGCCGCTCAAGGCCCTGGTCTGGGAGGATCAAGACGGCAAGGTCTTCCTGAGCTATAACTCCGGAACCTACCTTTTTAAAACCATCTATCCGCGCCATGGCCGGTCGGTTCCGCAAAAAGTCGTCGATACCGTCGATGGCAACCTCGCGAAGATCGCCGCCGAAACGACGAAATAGGCCTAATCGAAACAAGAGCAGCCGGTACAAAGCGGCTCTTGATCTCCGGCTCGAATAGTCGGCGATTAGGTCTGCTTTGCACCCGAAACCGGTCATTACGGAATGAGGTTTAATCAGCTCTCTATTGCTCTTCGCCTCGCACATCGTGAAATCACCATATTTGGGGTAGTAGCTGGAGCCGCGATAGGATCATCCCAAGAGGGGAATAGCATGGCAGCGGGCTCAAATATCAGCTGCGTGACTGTATTCGGAGGTTCGGGTTTCCTAGGCGCTGAAATTGTCAGGCGGCTTTCCGTCGACGGCCTGGTAACGCGTGTCGCAACCCGTCATCCGGAGAACACAACTTTCCCTGAGCGGTACATCCAAGCCGGCGGAATCCAACCGGTGTATGCAGATGTCCGTGACGAGACCTCTGTAGCCCTGGCGATGGAGGGATGCGACTCAGTTATCAACGCGGTCGGCCTATATATCGAGAAAGGCAGTGAGACTTTTGCGGCAGTGCATGAGCTTGGCGCGCTGAATATTGCCCATCAAGCAGCGGAATTGGACATCGATCGTCTGGTCCATATCTCCGGCATCGGTGCAGATCTGTACTCTGGGTCGAGTTACGTTGGTGCACGGGGCAAGGGCGAATTGTTGGTCAGGGACGCCTTTTCGCCAGCAACAATTCTCCGCCCAAGTGTTCTCTTCGGGCCTTCGGACAAGTTCCTGAACACGCTAGCAAAGATCACCGATTACTCGCCCCTGTTCCCTCTATTTGGACGCGGCGAAACAATGCTCCAACCGGTCTATGTGGCCGATGTTGCCGAGGCGGCGTTAAAGGTCCTAAGGAATCCTGGTTCGCAGGGAAAGACCTATGAGTTGGGTGGTCCGCGAGTTTACAGCTACCGCGCTCTGGTCGAACTCATCCTCAGCCATACCGGTCGACGACGCCTATTGTTGCCTGTGCCATTTACGGTGTGGACAAGCCTGGCGACGGCGGCCTCCATACTGCCAAATCCACCCGTAACGCGTTCGCAAGTGGCGCTGATGAAATTCGATAACGTCGTTGCCAAATCTGAACTTTCACTTGATGACCTTAGTGTGAAACCCACGGCGGTCGAGGATATACTGCCCCATTATGAGTTTTGAGCGCGGCAGGGTTCGCAAAGCCCGGAAGCGCAATCTTGATGAACCGCCAATATCGGTTCTTGGCTAATAACGGAGATTGGCCGGCTTGTTTGAAATGTCCGTTATTGGGGGTAAAGCGGACATAATTTGGGTTGGCGTTTACGGCTGGACCCATAACGGACATCGATGAGGGGGCCCTATGCTCGCTCGGACGCTGTGTGCGCTACCGGATCCGGAGCTTGGGGTCGAACGCCGTCATGCGGTCTTCCGATCCCGATCATGGAAAGGGACGGTTACATGATTCGCCGCAGCGACACGATCGCATGCCGGATGAATTTTCGGAAGCCACACCCGTCGTAAGGAGAGAAAAGCCCCGCGTCGCCCAGCCTAGGGTTGGTGGGCATCGTCCTCACTCTCCAAATAAGCGTCTTGCTTGTTCCAGATGTGCACCTGCCCGCACGCGGGGCAAAGAACCGACTTGTCAGGCAATTGACTGTTCTCGAAGATGATTTCGTCGAAGCTCATACCCGTGTAAATCGGCCTCCCGGTGTCGGGACATGTAATCATCACCCGGGCCATCGACGCGTCCACTGTGCTCCCAGCCGCGATTACAGCACATGTTAGGATCGTCTTATGTGTGTACATAAGGATAAAAACATCGAAGCATGGGCTGTTGCCGTGTCCGCGCTTGCCGTTAGCCAGAAATCTCAACGCCGATGTTGAGGCCGCGTACGAATGGTTCCGGCAAGCACATGCGGCGAACGAGGCGGCCAGAGGCTCAGGCCCGCGCGCGGTGACATAGCGAATCGACAATGCCAATGCAGCCCGACCCGGCGCCACCCCCCTACTTCTTTCGGCTCAGATGTATTACATACAATCCTTGACGACGGCAGCTCCCAGAGATCGCACCCATGAGTAATGTGCCCCTTATCGATCCCTTCGACCGCCAGATCAGCTATTTGCGGGTATCGGTCACCGACCGGTGCGATTTGCGCTGTGTGTATTGTATGGCCGAGGACATGACATTTCTGCCGAAGGCTGACGTGCTGTCGCTTGAGGAACTCGACCGCTTGTGTAGTGCGTTCGTTGGTCTCGGCGTGCGGAAACTCCGGCTGACCGGCGGCGAGCCGCTGGTCCGTAAAAATATCCTATGGCTGATCCGCCAGCTTGGCCGTCATTTGGAAAGCGGCGCCTTGGATGAGCTGACACTAACGTCGAACGGAACTCAATTGGCGAAATACACCGACGAACTGGCCGCCGCCGGCGTGCGCCGGATCAACGTCTCGCTCGACACCCTGGACCCGACAAAGTTCGCAGCGATTACCCGTTGGGGCAAACTCGACCAAGTGCTCGACGGGCTGGCCGCCGCCAAGCGCGCCGGCCTGGCGGTAAAGATCAACACGGTCGCGCTTAAAGGCATCAACGACGATGAGTTCGACCGTATGCTCACCTGGTGCGGGGAATGCGGCTTCGATCTCACTTTCATCGAGGTGATGCCGATGGGCGAGATCGGCGAGCAACGCATCGACCAGTACCTGCCCCTGTCGATGGTGCGCGCCAAACTCGCCGAACGGTGGACGCTGACCGATAGCGATCACCGCACGGGCGGTCCGGCCCGCTATGTCGAGGTCGCCGAAACCGGCCAAAGGCTCGGTTTCATTACCCCGCTGACCCATAACTTCTGCGAGTCCTGCAATCGCGTCCGCCTAACCTGCACCGGCACCTTGTATATGTGCCTGGGCCAGAACGACGACGCCGACCTGCGATCAGCGCTGCGCTCAAATGGCGATGGCGGCGCGCTCGAGCAAGCGATTCGCGAGGCGATCACGCGTAAGCCGAAAGGCCACGATTTCGTCATCGACCGCCGCCATAACCAGCCCGCCGTTGGCCGGCACATGAGCGTTACCGGCGGCTAAGCACCATCTCGTTGAAGGTAGGGAGCGAACCTTTTAACCCTATTTTCACCGCGTTGTTCCCCAGGGGTGGGCTAAGGGCATTGTCAGAGCAAATCGGTTGCCCCCTTTGACCGGGTATCCGTAGCGTCCTCAGATGCACAATCCATTCCGTTATTTCAACAGTTCACCGGAGGTGATTCGGCTCGCGGTGATGATGTATATCCGTTATCCGCTTTCGCTTCGGCAGGTCGAAGACATTCTGTTCGAGCGTGGCGTCGATTTTTGCCATGAAATTGTGCGGTTTTGGTGGATCCAGTTCAGCCCCATCTTTGCCGCTGAGATTAGGAAGCAGCGCGTTCACTATCATCAATGCTTTTCCCGTCAGCGATGGCACCTCGACGAGGTGTTTGTCCGGATCAACGGCGAGACGCATTACCTGTGGCGCGCCGTCGATCACGAAGGCGAAGTGCTCGAAGTTTTCGCCACGAAGCGCCGGGATCGCAGGGCTGCGCTTGCGTTTCTTAGGCGCACGATGAAGCGTTACGGTCGGCCGAAGAGGATCGTGACCGACCGGCTTCGGTCCTACGGCGCGGCGATGAAATCTATGGATATCGTCGAGCGTCAGGAATGCGGTCGGTGGCTTAACAATCGAGCCGAGAATTCTCACCAGCCGTTTCGGCGACGAGAAGGAGCGATGGCGAAGTTCAGAGATTTAAAGACCCTGCAAAAATTCGCTGCCGTCCATGCCTCGATCTACAACCACTTCAATCGGGACCGTCATCTCAACCGCCGCGATATCTTCAAGCAGAACCGCGCTGCCGCGCTGGGCGAATGGCGTCAACTCGCCGCCTGAAATCTGTAGCTTTCTGCTTTTTGGAGATTGGTTCGATTTGCTCTGACACTGCCCGAATCAACCCAACAAGCCCAGGAAATCGCCATGCAATGTCCTGACCAGCAGCCAAATGGACTCACTCAGCCGAATTTGCTATCGCTTCCGGCTAGAAGCAGGCACTATCTGGGGAATTTCGGCTAAACAGAGTGGAAAAATTCAGAACACGATCGGAGAGAATATGAGCACCGCAAGCAAGTGCCCGGTAATGGGCGCCACTCACCAGGCCGTTGGCGGCACAGCGAACCAACACTGGTGGCCGAACCAGTTGAACCTGGGGGTCCTCCGCCAGAACCACCCGCAGGCCGATCCCAACGGCGAGGAGTTCGACTACGCCGAGGAGTTCAAGAGCCTCGACTTCGAAGCCCTGGCGAAGGACGTCGATGCACTGATGACCCAGTCGCAGGACTGGTGGCCGGCCGACTACGGCCACTACGGACCGCTCTTCATCCGGATGACGTGGCACGCCGCAGGTACCTACCGCATCGCCGACGGCCGTGGCGGCGGCGGCAGCGGCGCCCAGCGCTTTGCGCCGCTCAGCAGTTGGCCCGACAACGTGAACCTCGACAAGGCGCGGCGACTGCTCTGGCCGATCAAA
>JAPUHN010000125.1 GCA_027297685.1 Alphaproteobacteria bacterium
CGCGGCCGCTTTTTACCCCGCCGGCGACCTCGACGGTGCCGCGACGTGGCGCAATCATCAAGGCGATTGAGACACTACAGGCGACCGAGCCGGACGGGGCGATACACTAAAATTGCCACCCGAATTGCCACCCGACAGGCAGGGAAGGGGTGGTACAGGCCGGTATTGCGTCGCCACCTGATCGCCGAAATTCCGCGGTTTTCCGGGCTACATGGTACGGGGCGGGGTAGGGCGGTACACCGCAAACCGGCTTCGAGTCCCGTTACTCCCGCAATATCCTCAGCTGAAATATCGCGCGGGAATGACCATACCGGCGCATAATTCAGCACGCCTCAAGGCGAAGTGATAATCGGTTTCCGCTTCTCACACTACAATACCGCTTGCACGCAACCGCTCCCGGTTTTGCGGGACTCGGAGCGCCGTTGTTTTTAGCGTCACAGGCTGGCTTGCATGGCGAACGAACGTCGTGTATGGCTGCGCCGCAGGCGCTGATTGGTCCGATTCTAGCTGATTGGACCAATCTAAAGGACTGCGGCCACGTGCAACGCAAACCGGTATTGGCGGGCGCCAGACATGGATCAATTGCTGCTCGAGTATCTGCCGATTTTGATATTTCTCGGCTTGGCCATTGGGCTCTCTGCGGTAATGATTGGGGCATCGTTTGTTGTCGGCCCGAACCGACCCGACGTCGAAAAAAATTCGCCGTATGAGTGCGGGTTTGAACCGTTCGACGATGCGCGCATGAAGTTCGATGTCCGCTTTTATCTGGTGGCCATTTTATTCATCATTTTCGATCTCGAAGTCGCATTCCTGTTTCCCTGGGCGATCACGCTCGGCGACATCGGCGTCTTCGGCTTTTGGTCGATGGTGGTTTTCCTCGCTATCCTGACCGTGGGCTTTGTCTACGAATGGCGAAAGGGAGCGCTCGAATGGGAGTAGTGGCAGACCCGCAGGCAAGCGGCGCGCCGGTGTTCGAGACCGGACCCGATCAAGACGCTGCATTGAAGGCCGTTACCGACGAATTGACCGACAAGGGTTTCGTCGTCGCGCAAATGGACAAAGTTGTTAATTGGGCGCGCAGCGGCTCCCTGTGGCCGATGACGTTCGGCCTGGCCTGCTGCGCAGTCGAGATGATGCACACGGCGGCGTCGCGTTACGACCTCGACCGTTTCGGCGTTGTGTTCCGGCCGAGTCCGCGGCAGTCCGATGTGATGATCGTTGCCGGCACGCTGACCAATAAAATGGCGCCGGCCCTGCGCAAGGTCTACGACCAAATGGCCGAACCGCGCTGGGTCATCTCCATGGGCTCGTGCGCCAACGGCGGCGGGTACTACCACTATTCCTACTCGGTTGTACGCGGCTGCGATCGCATCATACCGGTAGACATCTACGTGCCGGGTTGCCCGCCCACGGCGGAAGCTCTGCTCTATGGCATTCTGCAGCTGCAGAAAAAAATACGCCGCACCAGCACCATCGCGCGTTAATGGGCGCGCGCTGACGAGACCGACCGGAAATCAGCGGAACACATTATGGATCAGGCCCTCCAGGACCTCGGCGACTACATTGGGGCGGCAGTGCCACGCGACGTGATTCGCATTGAGGGGGTCTGCGGCGAATTAGTGGTGGTAGCCCGCACTGCGGCGATAACAGACGTGCTGACGTTCCTGCGTAGCGACAGTAATTGCCAGTTCAAAGTGCTTGTCGACATTTGCGGCGTCGATTACCCACAGCGCGAGCCGCGTTTCGAGGTCGTCTACAACCTGCTTTCGCTGACGCAGAATCAGCGCATTCGTGTCAAAGTGATGGTCGACGAAGATATGCCGGTACCGACGGCAACCGCTGTCTACAGCGCCGCCGGCTGGTTCGAACGCGAGACCTGGGATCTCTACGGGATAATGTTTTCCGACCATCCCGACCTGCGACGCATTCTTACTGATTACGGCTTTGAAGGTCATCCGTTGCGCAAGGACTTCCCCTTAACCGGCCGCGTCGAAGTACGCTACGACGAGATCCAAAAACGGGTGGTCTACGACCCCGTCCAGCTAACTCAGGATTTTCGTACGTTCGACTTCCTTAGTCCGTGGGAAGGGATGAACAAGGTCTTGCCCGGCGATGAGAAAGCCGCCGACGGGGATAGCGCCCCGGAAGAGGGCGCTTCATGAGCGAAGTCGCAATCAAGAACATGACGCTGAATTTCGGGCCACAGCATCCTGCCGCCCACGGTGTCCTCCGGTTAGTCCTCGAAATGGATGGCGAGGTCGTCGAGCGCGCCGACCCCCATATCGGCCTGCTTCACCGCGGCACCGAGAAACTCATCGAGTACAAGACCTACTTGCAAGCGATACCCTATTTCGACCGCCTCGATTATGTCGCGCCGATGTGCCAGGAACACGCCTTCGCCCTGGCCACCGAAAAACTGTTGGGCCTCGAGGTTCCCGAGCGCGGTCAGTATATCCGCGTGCTGTTTTCCGAGATCTCCCGCATCCTCAATCATATTCTGAACCTGACCACCTACGCGTTGGACGTCGGCGCGATGACGCCGTTGCTGTGGGGCTTCGAAGAACGTGAGCGGTTGATGGAATTCTACGAGCGGGTTTCCGGCGCCCGCTTACACGCGGCTTATTTTCGGCCCGGCGGCGTGCACCAAGACCTACCGGCAGGCTTAACGGACGACATTTACGAATTTTGCGACACCTTTCCGAAATTTATCGACAATCTGGAAGTGCTGTTGACCGACAACCGGATCTTCCGCCAGCGCACCGTCGATATCGGCGTGATGAGTGCCGAAGAGGCCCAGGATTGGGGCATGAGCGGACCGGTTCTGCGCGCCTCCGGGGTCGCCTGGGATCTGCGTAAGGCGCAACCCTACGACGTTTACGACCGCGTCGATTTCGACGTGCCGGTAGGCAAGACCGGCGATTGCTATGCACGCTACCTGGTGCGCGTCGCCGAGATGCGCGAAAGCCTACGCATCATGCGCCAGTGCCTCGATGACATGCCCGAGGGTCCGGTCATCACGTCCGATCACAAGGTCACGCCACCCCGCCGCGCCGAGATGAAGCAGTCGATGGAAGCTTTGATCCATCATTTCAAACTGTATACCGAGGGCTACCACGTGCCGGCTGGCGAGACCTATACCGCAGTCGAAGCGCCGAAAGGAGAGTTCGCCGTCTATCTGGTCTCCGATGGATCCAACCGGCCCTATCGTTGCAAGATACGCGCACCAAGTTTCGCTTTTATGCAGGCGATGGATTTTCTGACGAAAGGACACATGCTGGCCGATGTCGCTGCGGTGATCGGCAGTCTCGATGTGGTATTTGGCGAGGTCGACCGGTGAGCGATATCGAAACATTCGAATTTTCCGAAGCCGACAAGGCGAGGTGCGACGAGATTGTCGCGCGCTACCCGGAAGGGCGCCAACAAAGCGGCGTTATTCCGCTGCTCGATCTGGCGCAGCGCGCGTGCGGCGGCTGGCTGCCGACAGCGGCGATCGAGCACGTTGCCGATCGCCTCGACATGCCCAATATCCGCGTGCTTGAAGTGGCCTCCTTCTATTCCATGTTCAATCTCAAGCCGGTCGGTAAAAACTTCGTCCAGCTGTGCCGTACGACGCCATGCTGGTTGTGCGGCTCTGACGATTTGCGCCAAGTGGCGGCAGAAGTGACCGGCTGCGGGCTCGGTGAGACCAGCGGCGATGGTGTGTTTACTGTCGTCGAGGTCGAATGCCTGGGCGCCTGCTGCAATGCGCCGATGGTGCAGATCAACGACGACTACTACGAGGATCTGACGGCGGACAATTTTCGCACCGTTCTAGAAGCGCTCAAACGTGGCGAGACGCCGGATGTAGGTTCGCAAACCGGACGCACCGGTTCGGAACCGGCGGACGGCCTGACCAGCCTGACAGGCTTGGGAGCCGATTGATGCTGGCCGACCAGGACCGCATCTTCAAAAACCTGTACGGGCAGGACGATTGGCGCCTCGAGGGCGCACGCCGCCGCGGCATCTGGGACAATACCAAGGCGCTGCTCGAACTCGGGCGCGAAAAACTGGTCGAGGAGATCAAGGAATCGGGTTTGCGCGGACGCGGCGGCGCCGGGTTCCCGACCGGCATGAAATGGTCCTTCATGCCGCCCGAAGACCGGCGCGATGGACGGCCCCACTACTTGATCGTCAACGCCGACGAATCCGAGCCAGGCACTTGCAAGGATCGCGAAATCCTGCGCTACGACCCCCATACCTTGATCGAGGGCTGTTTGGTCTCCGGTTTCGCGATTGGGGCGAACGCTGCCTATATCTATATCAGAGGTGAGTTCTATAGCGAGGCGTCGCATCTCAGCCAGGCGATCGCAGAAGCCTATGAGGCGGGGCTGATCGGCAAAGACGCATGTCGGTCGGGTTGGCAGTTCGATGTCTATCTCCACCGCGGCGCGGGCGCCTATATCTGCGGAGAGGAAACCGCGCTGCTCGAGAGCCTGGAGGGCAAAAAAGGCCAACCGCGCCTGAAGCCGCCATTCCCGGCGGCGTGCGGACTTTATGGCTGCCCGAGCACGGTCAACAATGTCGAGACCATCGCCGTCGCGCCGACCATCATTCGGCGCGGCGCCTCATGGTTCTCCAGTTTTGGCCGCGAGAACAACACCGGCACAAAGATTTATTCGATATCGGGCCATGTCAACAACCCGTGCAATGTCGAAGAGGTCATGAGCATTCCTCTCAAGGAGTTGATCGACAAACATGCCGGCGGCGTGCGCGGCGGCTGGGACAATTTGCAGGCAATTATTCCGGGCGGGTCGTCGACGCCGTGCCTTTCGAAATCGATTTGCGACGACGTGCTGATGGATTTCGATTCCCTGCGCGAACACAATACCGGCCTCGGCACGGCGGCGGTCATCGTCATGGACAAGTCGACCGACATCGTCGAGGCGATTGCCCGACTAAGTCATTTCTATCGCCACGAAAGTTGCGGTCAATGCACGCCATGCCGCGAAGGTATGGGCTGGGTCTACCGGGTGATGCAACGCCTGGTGACGGGGGATGCCGAGATCGATGAAATCGACATGCTGTGGGATCTCACTAAGCAGATCGAGGGTCACACGATCTGCGCTCTAGCCGATGGCGGCGTGTGGCCGGTGCAAGGGCTGATCCGCCATTTCAGACCCGAACTGGAACGCCGCATCGTCGAGCGCAAAACCGCTGCCGGCGAACCGGCGCCAGTCGCGGCAGCGGTGGCAGAGTAGGGTAGGGGAACGGTCGTCATGCCAAAAGTAACCGTCGACGGTACCGAGATCGAAGTCCCTGCCGGCATCACCGTGCTGCAGGCCTGCGAAATGGCCGGCACGGAAATACCGCGGTTCTGTTATCACGAACGCCTGTCGATCGCCGGCAATTGTCGCATGTGTCTGGTCGAAGTGTCGCCCGGCCCGCCCAAGCCGGCGGCTTCCTGTGCTCTGCCGGTCGGCGAGGGCATGGAGATCAAAACCGATACCGAAATGGTGCGCAAAGCGCGCAACGGCGTCATGGAGTTCCTGCTGATCAATCATCCGCTGGATTGCCCGATCTGCGATCAAGGCGGCGAATGCGATTTGCAAGACCAGGCGATGGCTTACGGCTTCGACCATTCGCGTTTTGAGGAAAACAAGCGGGCGGTGAAAGACAAATATATGGGGCCATTGGTCAAGACGATCATGACCCGTTGTATTCACTGCACCCGATGCGTGCGGTTCGCCACTGAAATCGCCGGTGTACCCGAGTTGGGTATGCTCGGACGGGGCGAGCACGCCGAGATCACCACGTATCTCGAGAAATCGCTCGAGTCCGAACTCAGCGCCAATGTGATCGACTTGTGCCCGGTCGGCGCGCTGACCTCTAAGCCGTATGCATTTGTATCGCGCCCGTGGGAGCTGGTGACGACCGAATCCATCGACGTGATGGACGCGCTCGGCAGCGCCATTCGAGTCGATTCACGGCAGACCGAAGTGCTGCGCGTATTGCCGCGCCTGAACGAAGACGTCAACGAAGAGTGGATTGCCGACAAATCGCGCTACGCTGTCGACGGCTTGGCGCGCCAACGGCTCGACCGGCCCTATCTGCGCGTCGATGGCAAACTGCGCGAGGCCAGTTGGCAAGAAGCGTTTGCCGCTATCGGCGAGCGAGTTAAGGAGACCAAGGGCGAGCGTATCGCAGCCATTGCCGGCGATCAGTGCGACGCCGAGGCTATGATCGCCCTCAAAGACCTGATGGGCGCTTTGGGATCGGCCAATATCGATTGCCGCCAAGACGGCGCGAAACTCCCGACTACGCCGCGCGCCGGATATTTGCTCAATTCGACGATCGCCGGACTTGAAACCGTCGACGCAGTTCTGCTGGTCGGTACCAACCTTCGCTGGGAAGCACCCTTGATCAACACGCGGCTTCGCAAGGCCTGGTTGCAAGGCGACATGCGGGCGGCAGCGATTGGCCCCGATGTCGATCTGACATATCCGGTCGAAAATCTCGGCACCGGCCCCGATACATTGGCTGCGGTCGCCGATGGCAGCAACGCTTTCGCCGATGTACTGAAAATTGCCGAACGGGCGGCGATTATCGTCGGCATGGGCGCGTTGGCACGGCCCGACGGTGCGTCAATTTTGGCGGCTGCCCGCACGATCGCCGACAATTGCGGCATGGTGCAGGACGACTGGAACGGCTTCAACGTGTTGCACACCGCCGCGTCACGGGTGGGCGCTCTCGACCTGGGCTTCGTGCCGGGCGCGGGCGGCCGCGACGTTGAGAATATTCTCGCCGGGGCAATCGCCGGCGACATCGACGTAGTATATCTGTTGGCCGCCGACGAGTTCGATACCACGCGCCTCGGCAACGCCTTCGTCATCTATCAGGGTCACCATGGTGATGCCGGTGCGCACCGCGCCGACGTCATCCTGCCGGGCTCCGCATATACCGAAAAGAACGGCACCTACGTAAACACCGAGGGAAGGGTGCAACTGGCGCGTCAAGCAGCGCAACCGCCCGGCGATGCCCGCGAGGACTGGGCAATCGTCCGCGCGTTGTCCGATGTCATCGGCGGCGGCTTGAACTTTAACACCCTGGGCGATGTGCGGTCGCGCCTGGTCGAGGTAAATCCGTTGTTCGACCAAGTCGGCGAGGCAGTGCCAGCGCAATGGGCGCCCTTTGGCGAGCCCGGACCGATGTCGAGCGAGATACTGGCGAGCCCGGTTTCAAACTATTATATGACCTGCCCGATAAGCCGAGCATCCGAGACCATGGCCGAATGCAGCCGCGAGTTTGTTCGCAACGACGGCGCGAGAACCGGCACCGATGGCTGAATTCTGGTTCACTTACGCCTGGCCAACGATCTGGATCGTCATCAAGATCCTGTTCATCGTTGTGCCGCTGCTGATCGCCGTCGCCTACCTCACCTACGCGGAACGCAAGGTCATCGGCTTCATGCAGCTGCGCATGGGGCCCAATGTGGTGGGACCGTTCGGTTTGCTGCAACCCTTCGCCGACGGTCTCAAGTTAATGGCAAAGGAAGCCATTATTCCGACCGGGTCGAACCGGGTGGTGTTTCTGTTGGCGCCGATGATTACCTTCGTGCTGGCGCTGGTCGGATGGGCAGTTATTCCGGTCGCCGATGGCTGGGTGTTATCGAACATCAATGTCGGCATTCTGTATCTCTTCGCTATCAGCTCGCTCGGCGTCTACGGCATCATCATGGCCGGTTGGGCGTCGAATTCGAAATATCCTTTCCTTGGTGCGCTGCGTTCGGCGGCGCAGATGATCTCTTACGAAATCTCGATTGGCTTCGTCATCGTTACTGTGTTGCTCGCGGTCGGCTCGCTCAATCTGTCGGATATCGTGCTGGCGCAGCAGAAAATCTGGTTTTTCATTCCGTTGTTCCCGATGTTCGTGATCTTCTTCATCTCGGGCCTGGCGGAGACCAACCGGGCGCCCTTCGATCTGCCGGAAGCCGAAGCGGAACTGGTGTCCGGTTATAACGTCGAATATTCGGCGATGGCGTTCGCGCTGTTCTTCCTGGGCGAATACGCCAACATGATTTTGATCAGCGCGATGACGGTCATTCTGTTCCTCGGCGGCTGGCTGGCGCCGTTCGATATTGCGCCTTTTACCTGGGTCCCCGGTGTCATCTGGTTTGCGCTCAAGGTGTCGTTCGTTCTGTTCGTTTTCTTATGGGTACGAGCAACCCTGCCACGCTATCGCTACGACCAGTTGATGCGCTTGGGCTGGAAAGTATTTCTGCCGTTTTCGCTGTTGTGGGTTGTGGTTACGGCCGGCGCCATCGTTGCATTCGATTGGTTCCCGAAATGAACAGCCCGGCCGGAAAGGATAGCTGAAAATGGCATTCCTCGATCGCGCCGCGCGCGGCCTCTTGCTGACCGAGATCGTTCGCGGCATGTGGCTGACCCTGCGCTATTTCTTCAAGGAAAAGGTCACCGTCAACTACCCCTACGAAAAAGGCCCGTTGAGCCCCCGGTTTCGTGGCGAACACGTGCTGCGGCGCTATCCCAACGGCGAGGAACGCTGCATCGCCTGCAAGCTGTGCGAGGCTATTTGCCCGGCCCAAGCGATCACCATCGAGGCAGAACCGCGCGAGGACGGTAGCCGGCGCGCAACACGCTACGACATCGACATGACCAAGTGCATCTATTGCGGCTATTGCCAGGAAGCATGCCCGGTCGATGCGATCGTCGAAGGGCCGAACTTCGAATTCGCCACGGAGACCCGCGAGGAACTCATGTACAATAAGGACAAACTGCTCGAGAACGGCGACCGCTGGGAAGCCGAGGTCGCGGCAGCGCTCGCCGCCGATGCGCCGTATCGTTAGGCCGGTTTGATGCAGGTTGGACGGTACGAAGTGAAAACGGGACCGGTGGCATGATTATCCAGGCCTTCGCTTTTTATCTGTTCGCGTTGACCGCCATCGCGGCGGGCGTGATGGTAATCTCGGCCCGAAATCCCGTGCATTCGGTGCTCTTTCTCATTCTCGCTTTCTTCAATGCGGCCGGGCTGTTCATCCTGCTGGGCGCGGAATTTATCGCCATGATCTTGGTCATCGTCTACGTCGGCGCTGTCGCGGTACTCTTCCTGTTCGTCGTCATGATGCTCGACATAAACTTCGCCGAACTGCGCGAGGGATTTTTACAATATCTGCCGATCGGCGCGCTGGTCGGCATCATCCTGGTCGCCGAACTAATGCTGATCTTCGGTAGCTGGGTGATAAATCCCGAGGCCGCGCAGATCATCGCCGCGCCCAGTGCCGCTCCGGCCGAAATCACCAACACCCACGCCTTGGGCCGGCTGATCTACACTGAATATATCTATCTGTTTCAGGCCGCCGGCCTGGTGCTCCTGGTCGCCATGATCGGCGCGATTGTGCTGACGTTGCGCAAGCGCCCCAACGTTCGCCGCCAGCGAATATCCGAACAGATATCGCGCCCTGTCGAGGACGTAATCGAAATCAAGGACGTACCCACGGGGAGCGGCATCTGATGCTGGAAATCGGTCTCGTCCATTATCTAACCGTCGCCGCGATTCTCTTTACGCTTGGGGTCTTCGGCATCTTTTTGAACCGCAAAAACGTCATCATCATTTTAATGTCGATCGAATTGATGCTGCTTGCCGTCAACATCAACCTGGTCGCGTTTTCGGTGCATTTGAACGACTTAGTCGGCCAGATTTTTGCACTGTTTGTGCTCACCGTCGCCGCCGCCGAATCGGCAATCGGGTTGGCCATTTTGGTCGTCTATTTCCGCAATCGCGGCTCGATCAGCGTCGAAGACGTCAACATGATGAAGGGATAGCGGCAGGTGTTTACGGCAACCATTTTTCTGCCGCTGCTCGGCGCTATCATTGCCGGTTTTTTTGGCAACCGGCTCGGTAACCGCTTTGCCCAGTTGGTCAGCGTATTGCCGATGCTGGCGTCTGCGGTTTTTTCGTGCGTCATACTCTTCTGGGTCGGCTTCCAAGGGCAGAGCCAGACCATCCATTTGTTCACCTGGATCGATGTCGGCACCCTGGAAATAAGCTGGGCGCTGCGCTTCGACACGCTCACCGCGGTGATGGTGTTTGTGGTGACCGTCGTGTCGGCGATGGTCCATGTTTATTCCATCGGCTACATGGCGCAGGACCCGCACATTCCGCGCTTCATGGCCTATCTGAGCCTCTTCACATTCTTCATGCTGGCGCTGGTGACCGCCGACAATTTCGTGCAGATGTTCTTCGGCTGGGAAGGCGTCGGATTATGCTCGTATCTGCTGATCGGCTTCTGGTTCCAGCGACCCAGCGCGAACGCCGCCGCGATCAAGGCATTCATCGTCAACCGGATTGGCGATTTCGGCTTTATGTTGGGCATTTTCGGCGTGTTCTACGCCTTCGGTTCGCTCGATTTCGACACCGTATTTGACGCCGTGCCCGGCGTGGCCGGCCAGTCCTTCAATTTCCTCGGCATGAACGTCGATATTGTCACCACCCTGTGTCTGCTGCTGTTCATCGGGGCGATGGGCAAGTCGGCTCAGATCGGCTTGCACACCTGGCTGCCTGACGCGATGGAAGGCCCAACGCCGGTGTCCGCCCTGATCCACGCCGCAACCATGGTGACGGCTGGCGTCTTCATGGTGGTGCGCCTGTCGCCAATGTACGAGTTCGCGCCGATTGCGCTTACCGTCATCGTGTTCGTCGGCGCCTCCACGGCGTTCTTCGCCGCCACCATCGGCCTGACCCAGTGGGATATCAAACGGGTGATCGCTTATTCGACCTGCTCCCAATTGGGCTACATGTTTTTCGCCGTCGGCGTCGGCGCCTATCCGGCGGCGATTTTCCACTTGATGACCCACGCCTTTTTTAAGGCGCTGCTGTTCTTGGGTTCTGGCAGTGTCATTCACGGCATGCACGACGAGCAGGACATGCGCCGCATGGGCGGGTTGTTTCCGAAGATGAAGGTAACCGCGGCTCTCATGTGGATCGGCAGCCTGTCGCTGGCCGGGGTGCCGCTGTTCGCCGGTTTCTATTCGAAGGATATCATTCTCGAGTCTGCGTTCGCGGCGCACACCGGTATGGGCCTGTACGCTTACTGGCTCGGTATCGCTGTGGCGCTGATGACTGCATTTTATTCGTGGCGCCTATTGTTCCTGACTTTCCACGGCAAGACCCGCGCCGACGACCAGACCTTTGATGAGGTTCATGAATCACCACCGGTGATAATCGCGCCGCTGTTGGTGTTGGCCCTCGGCGCCATTTTCTCCGGCTGGTTGGCGGTGGAATATTTCGTCGGTGACCAAATGAAGGAATTCTGGGGCGGCTCCATCCTGATGCTGAACAACGTCATCGAAGAAGCGCATCACGTGCCGGATTGGGTGGTTTGGCTGCCGACGGGTATGGCGGCCATCGGCATCGCCGCCGCTTGGGTCATGTATATGGCGATGCCGGGATTGCCCAAGCAACTGGCCACGGCAATTCGCCCGGTGTACCGGTTCGTATTTAGAAAATGGTACTTCGACGAGCTGTACGACATGATTTTCGTACGCCCGTCGTTCTACCTCGGCCACGGCCTGTGGAAATCGGGCGATGGCGATGTGATCGACGGCGTCGGACCCGACGGCATCGCCGCGGCAACCCGCAATATCGCCGGTCGGGTCGGCCGCATGCAGTCGGGCTACCTTTACCACTACGCGTTCGCGATGCTGATCGGCATCGTCGGGTTCGCAACGTGGTTTTTGTTCGGTTTTTTCCAGTAGGGCGCGGGTGTAATGGAGTCCTTCCCCGTACTGTCGCTAACAACCTTCCTGCCGCTGGTCGGGGTGCTGTTCATCCTGATCGTGCGCGGCGACGAGGAAACGGTCGCCCACAACGCCCGCTTCGCCGCCCTATGGACATCGATCGCGACATTCATCGTTAGTCTTATCCTGTGGTTGAATTTCGACACTTCGACCGCCGATTTCCAATTCGTCGAGAAGCATGACTGGATCCCGGCGTTTAACATTTCCTACCATCTCGGCGTCGATGGCATCTCGATGTTCTTCGTGCTGTTGTCGACGGCGCTGACACCGATATGCGTGCTGGCCTCGTGGAAAGCGATCAAAACAAGGGTGCGCGAATACATGATCGCGTTCCTGATCTTAGAGACCATGATGATCGGCACCTTCGCGGCGCTCGATTTCGTGCTGTTCTACATCTTCTTCGAGGGCGTGCTGATCCCGATGTTCATCATCATCGGGGTTTGGGGCGGCGAGCGGCGCGTCTATTCGGCCTTCAAGTTTTTCCTCTTCACGTTGGCCGGTTCGGTGCTGTTGCTGGTGGCGCTGCTGGTGCTGTATTTCGAGGCCGGAACCACCGATATACCGACACTGCTGGCCTTCCGGGTGCCGGCCGAAATGCAGCTTTGGTTATGGCTGGCGTTCTTCGCCTCGTTCGCCGTGAAGCTGCCGATGTGGCCGGTGCATACCTGGTTGCCGGATGCCCATGTCGAAGCGCCGACCGCGGGGTCTGTCATCTTGGCGGGCGTCCTGCTGAAGATGGGCGGCTACGGCTTTTTGCGCTTCTCGTTGCCTATGCTGCCGCTGGCCTCCGAACAGTTTACCCCGTTGATCTATACGCTGTCGGTGATCGCCATCATCTACACGTCGCTGGTGGCGCTGGCGCAAGAGGACATGAAAAAGCTGATCGCTTATTCCTCGGTCGCCCATATGGGATTTGTGACCATCGGCATTTTCACCGCAACCCAGCAAGGCATCCAGGGCGGCATCTTCCAGATGCTCAGCCATGGCATCATTTCCGCCGCGTTGTTCCTGTGCGTCGGCGTAGTCTACGACCGCATCCACAGTAGGGAAATTGCCCGCTACGGCGGCCTGGTCGAGCGAATGCCGAAATACGCCTTTGTCTTCATGATCTTCATGCTCGGTGCGGTCGGGCTGCCCGGGACCGGCGGATTTATCGGCGAGTTCTTGGTTCTGGTCGGCGCATTCCAGGACAACACCTGGGTGGCGTTGCTGGCCACAACCGGCATTATCCTGGGCGCCGCGTACATGCTTTACCTGTTCCGCCGGGTGATCTTCGGAAAATTGGAGAAGACGGACCTGAAGGGAATTCTCGATCTTGAACCGCGTGAAGTCGCGATCTTCGCGCCGCTGCTGATCCTCGTGCTGTGGATGGGCTTGTGGCCGCAACCTTTCCTCGACGTGATGAATGTCAGCGTCGCCAATTTGTTGCAGAACTACCAGACGGCGTTGAGCGCGGCGGACGCGATCACCGTGGTCGGTCGCTAACGCTAGGGATGTAGCCCCGTGAACCTCACCGCCGACCTTATGATCGCCTCGCCGGAATTATTCGTGGCCATCGCCGCCATGTTCCTGCTGATATTCGGCGTTTTTCAGGGCAACCAATCGACGCGCCTGGTCTCTTGGCTTGGCGTCGGCGTCATGTTCATCGCCGCCATTCTGGTTTTAGCCGGCCCTGTCGGCCGTGTCGTCGCGTTCAACGATCTGTTCGTCGTCGATGGATTCGCTAATTTTGCAAAAATTCTCTTGCTCCTGGGCGCGGCTCTGACTCTCATTCTGGCAGTTCCGTTCAACGCTCGCGAAGGTATTCCCCAGTTCGAATATCCGGTCTTGATCCTCTTCGCCGTGCTCGGCATGATGATGATGGTCTCAGCCAATGATTTGATATCGTTGTATCTCGGCATCGAACTGCAAAGCCTGTCGTTGTATGTGCTGGCGGCGATCCGCCGCGACGCCGTGCGGTCGACCGAGGCGGGGCTGAAGTATTTCGTTCTCGGCGCGTTGAGCTCGGGCATATTGCTGTACGGCATGACGCTAGTTTATGGCTTCGCCGGTTCGACCGGATTCGACGATCTGGCCGCCGTATTCGCCGAGAGTGCGGGGGACGGCGCGCCGATCGGCGTCATTGTCGGCCTCGTTTTCATCATCGCCGGCTTGGCGTTCAAGGTATCGGCGGTGCCGTTCCACATGTGGACGCCCGATGTCTACGAAGGCGCCCCAACCCCTATTACCGCGTTCTTTGCCGTGGCGCCGAAGATCGCGGCGATGGCCCTGTTCGTCCGTGTCATGTTGGAGCCGTTCGGTGATTTATTCGACCAGTGGCAGCAGGTGATCTGGTTTATCTCGCTGGCATCGATGATCCTTGGCTCCTTCGCCGCGATAAACCAAACCAACATCAAGCGGCTGATGGCCTATAGCTCTATCAGCAATATGGGCTTCGTCTTGGTCGGCCTTGCCGCTGGTAACGAGACCGGCGTCCAAGGCGTGTTGCTGTATCTGACCATCTATCTGTTCATGAACGTCGGTACCTTCGCTTGCATCCTGGCGATGCGCCGCCAAGGCCGCATGGTCGAAGACATCGATCAGCTCGCTGGACTCAGCCGGACCAACCCAAAAATGGCTCTGGCGCTGGCGATTTTTATGTTTTCGATGGCTGGTATACCGCCACTGGCCGGCTTCTTCGGCAAACTCTACGTGTTCCTGGCGGCTATCGAGGCCGAGCTATACACACTGGCCGTAATCGGCCTGCTGACCAGCGTCGTCGGCGCCTTCTATTATTTGCGGATCGTCAAGCTGATGTATTTCGACGATCCGCTCGACGCGTTTGACCAACCGGTCGGCCGCGAGATTTCGACCATCGTGTTCGGCACCAGCGTCGTTACCGCTTTGTTCGCCATTATAATATTGGTATTTCCCCTGCTCGATAGCGCCGCCAATGCGGCGGCAACGCTCTTCGCGGTATGAGAGCACAGCAGCCGGACCTGCCCGCCGGCTGTCACCTGATCGCCCTCGACAGCGTCGACAGCACCAACAAAGAGGCGAAGGCCTATGCGCAATCGGGCGCCGAAGCTGGCACAGTGGTGTGGGCGCGCCAGCAAGAGGCCGGCAGGGGCCGCCATGGCCGGTCTTGGTCGTCACCGCCTGGCAACCTCTATTTGTCGGTTGTTCAGCGGCCCGATTGCCGCCCTGCCGACGCCCCGCAATTGGGTTTTGTCACCGGCGTCGCGTTGGCCGACGCCCTGGGCAAACTGACCGATATTCCGGTTGCGCTTAAATGGCCGAACGATCTGATGATCAACGGTAGGAAGGCTTCGGGTATTTTGCTCGAAAGCGCAGCCAACGCGGACGGGCAATTGGCCTGGCTCGTTATCGGCATCGGCGTAAATGTGGAACTCAGCCCGCGCGATTTGCCGGATGTAACCAGCCTGCAGGAAGAGGGTGTGACGATAACGGTCGAAGAATTGTTGAGCGTGTTCCTCGGGCGGTTGTTCTGGTACTTCGAACGCTGGCGCCAAGAAGGCTTCGAACCAATTAGAGAGCGTTGGATGTCGTTCGCACTGCCAGCGGGAGCCGAAATGCGGGTACGGATGCCAGACGGCGACGTATTTGGTAGGTTTTCCGGCATCGACGAGCGCGGTAGTTTACTGCTTGGCACCGACAACGGATCGCGGCGGATCGATATCGGCGACGTATTTCCGCTGCCGCCGGCAACCACGGGATAGGCTGATGCTCCTGGCAATCGACTGCGGTAATACGAACACAGTGTTCGCGGTATACGACGGCAACGAGCAGCGCGGCGTCTGGCGCATCTCAACCGAACCGCAGCGCACCACCGACGAGTACGCCGTATGGCTCACCCAATTGATGTCGCTGCGCGCGCTGTCGATTGCGGCAGTTACCGAGGCGATCATTACCACTGTTGTGCCCGGAACCCGCCGCCCCTTGTCGGCATTGGTGCGCGATCATTTCAACGTCGAACCGTTGGTGATCCGCGATCCCAACGTCGATCTCGGCATTAAAATTCTCGTCGAACGCCCCGAGCAGGTCGGCGCCGACCGACTGGTGTCGGCAGTCGGCGCGCATCTTGGCCATCCCGGCGATCTCATCGTCATCGACTTCGGCACCGGCACCACATTCGATATAATTGACAGCGACGGTAATTTTTGCGGCGGCATCATTGCGCCAGGCATCAATCTTTCGGTCGAGGCACTCTATATGGCCGGCGCTTTGTTGCCGCGGGTAAACATCGAAAAACCGGAGAAGGTTATCGGCGGAGCGACAGTACCGGCTATGCAATCAGGGATTTTCTGGGGCTACGTCTCGATGATCGAGGGCATGATCCCGCGTATCATCGCCGAATACGGTAAGCCGATGAAGGTCGTGGCGACCGGTGGTCTGGCAGCGTTATTCATCGATGAGACCGACGTAATTCAGGCCGTGGAGCCTGATTTAACCTTGCTCGGGCTGGTTGAGATAAACCGCCGCAATCGCAGCTGATGGCCCCTTCAGACGTACCCTCAGCCTCCCGGATCGGACCTGTGCCCGGCAAGGACGAATTGTTGTTCCTGCCCCTGGGGGGGACAGGCGAAATCGGCATGAACTTGAACCTTTACGGCCATGCCGGCAAATGGCTGATGATCGATTGCGGCGTCACCTTCGGTGACGACAACGCGCCCGGCGTCGAAGTCATCATGCCCGATCCAGACTTCATCGAACGCCGCCGCGACTCCCTGGTCGCCTTGCTGCTCACCCACGCCCACGAAGACCATTTGGGCGCGGTGCCTTATCTGTGGAAACGGTTGCGCTGCCCGGTCTACGCTACGCCGTTCACGGCAACCGTGTTGCGCAAGAAACTCGAAGAGGCCGGACTTCTCGGCGAGGTGCCGCTCACCGTGATCGGCATGTCCGAACGTTTCGAAATCGCCCCCTTCGATCTCCAGCTGATCACGCTTACCCACTCGATCCCGGAACCCAATGCGGTGGTATTGCGCACCCCGTTGGGCACCGTCCTGCATACCGGCGACTGGAAGCTCGACCCCGACCCCTTGATCGGCGACACCACCGACGAGGCCGCGCTCAAGCAACTGGGCGAGGACGGTGTGCTGGCGATGATCGGCGATTCCACGAACGCCCTGGTCGAGGGCGCAAGCGGCTCCGAAGCGGAAGTGCGCGACAGCCTGCTGGCGCTGGTAGGCGAGTTCAAGACCCGGGTCACGGTCGCTTGTTTCGCCAGCAACATTGCGCGGGTGCAAACCATTGCCGAGGTCGCAGCCGCGCACGGCCGCAGTGTGGTTCTCGCCGGCCGCTCGCTGTGGCGAATCACCGAAGCGGCCCGGGCGACAGGTTACCTCGCCGATATAGCGCCGTTTGTGCCCGAGAAAGAGGCCGCGGCGTTGCCGCGCGACAAGATCCTGCTGATTTCTACTGGCAGCCAGGGCGAGCCACGGGCGGCGCTGCCGCGGATAGCCCGCGACGACCACCCGCACATCAAACTGGTGGAAAACGACGTGGTGATTTTCTCGTCGCGTATCATTCCCGGCAACGAGGTCTCGATCGGGCGCCTCCAGAACCAGCTCGCGTCAATGGGGGTCAAAGTGATCACCGAACGGGATCACTTCGTGCACGTCTCGGGCCACCCGGCCCGCGACGAACTCATTCATATGTATCACTGGGTGCAGCCATCGATCGCAGTGCCCGTGCACGGTGAGGCGCGCCACCTATACGGCCATGCCGAACTGGCGCGCGCCTGCCAGGTGCCTTTCACACCGATTATCGCCAACGGCGACGTCTTGCGCCTGAGCCCGGACGGACCCGAAATCGTCGCCCAGGTGCACACCGGACGCCTCGCAGTGGATGGTACTGAATTGATTGCCATCGAGGACGAGACCCTGCGCAGCCGCAACCGCATGCTGCGCAATGGTTTCGCGATATTGACATTGGCCGTCGACCAATCGGGCCGCGTGCTCGACGAGCCGCAATTGTCGGCGCCGGGAATTTTGGGCGACAGCGACAGCGACTTCGATCTCGCCGACGATATCATCGACGACGTGTTGGAGATGATATCGGGTCTACCGCCGGCGCAGCGGCGTGACGACGAAGCCTTGAGCGAACAGGCGCGACGGGTCGTGCGCCGCGGGTTTCGCGATCGCCGCGGCAAGAATCCTCCCACCGAAGTGCATCTCGTGCGATTATCGTAGCCGTATGACAGGCGGGCTCATGCAATCATGATAGGACGGCTGAACCACGTAGCCATCGTCGTACCGGACCTTGTGGCAGCGGCGGCGACCTATGCCGATATGCTCGGCGCAAGAGTGTCGGCGCCGGTCGATTTGCCCGCCCACGGGGTGACAACGGTATTCGTCGAGTTGCCGAACAGCAAAATCGAACTGCTGCACCCGCTCGACGAAGACTCGCCAATCCAATCGTTTCTCGACCGCCACCCCTCCGGCGGCATCCACCACATCTGCTATGAGGTCGATGACATATACGCCGCCCGCGACCAATTACGAGATCAGGGAGCCCGGATATTGGGCGACGGCGAACCAAAACCCGGCGCCCACGACAAGCCGGTGCTGTTCCTTCACCCCAAGGATTTCGACGGCACCTTGATCGAGCTCGAGCAAGTCTAGACACCATGAATCCGGTCAGCGCCGTTGTCGTCTTTATCGTCATCTGGTGGCTTGTCTTGTTCATGGTCCTGCCGTGGGGGGTGCGCCGGACCGAAACACCCGAACCCGGCCACGATCCGGGCGCGCCGGCCAAACCGATGCTGTGGCGCAAGGCGGCGGCGACCACGGCAATATCGGTCGTGTTATTCGCCATCGTTTATGTGGTCGTCGAATACGAGCTCATCTCGCTGCGCGACCTGGGGGTCGACCTCTAGCTGGCGAGTGCAGTACCGGCAGCGGCGGATAGGACGACGATCAGCCATACCGGCAATTTCCGCCAGGCAAGCAGCGCGACACCAACGACGACGATCGCAACGTCGCTCGTCGCCAATACCGACGAGGTCCACACAGGATCGATAAATACCGCCAACAATAATCCGACGACGACGGCGTTAACGCCAGCGAGCGCCGTCCGCAGTGCCGGTTTCGCCCGCAAGCTCTGCCAGTAGGGCAGGGCCGCGGTCAAAATCAGGAATGACGGCAGGAAAACAGCAAAGAGGGCGATCAGGCCGACAAGCCAGCCACCGGGGCTCGTAACGCCCGGCGCGGCGACCGCACCAAGATAACCGGCGAAGGAAAACATCGGGCCGGGCAAGGCCTGCGCGGCGCCGTATCCCGCCAGGAACGTATCGCCATCGACCCAGCCCGGCGGCACGACCTCGGCCTGCAGCAACGGTAAAACAACATGGCCGCCGCCAAATACCAGGGAACCGACCCGGAAAAAGCTCGAGAACACGTCCAATGCAGCGAAGTCGACGAACGCCGCAGCAATCGGCAGGGCGATCAAAGCACCAACAAGAATACCCGCCGAGACCATGGCAAAAGTTCGCGAGAACGGCACGCCTTCGCTGACCGATACCACGGCTGCCTTGGGCTTGATCAATAGCCGACCGGCAATCGCCGCGGCGGCGATGACGCCGACTTGCACCCAAACCAGATTAGTGAACAGCATGATGAGACAAGCGGCGGCGGTCAAACCCATTCTGACCACATCGGTGCATGCCGTCCGCGCCATTTGCCACATTGCCCAGGCAACGATGGCGACGGCAGCGAGCTTCAAACCGTGCACCAATGACACGGGAAGTCCGCTCTCGAACAGGTTGGTGCCGACACCGAGGCCGATCATCAATACTGCGGACGGGGCAGTAAAACCGAGCCACGCTGCGAGCCCCCCTGCTATGCGGCCGCGCAGCATCCCGATGGCAAATCCGACCTGGCTCGACATCGGACCGGGGAGGAACTGACACAGCGCGATCAGGTCTTGGAATTGGTCCCCGTCGATCCATTTGCGCCGCTCGACAAATTCGGTACGAAAGTATCCAATATGCGCGACCGGCCCGCCAAACGCGGTAACGCCAAGCGTAAGAAAAGCCAGAAATATTTGCCACGGCGAAGGCGAGGCGGTGGCGCCGGAAGTTGAAATACTCATGCGTTCAAAGGACTTATTTTTGAAACGAAACGGACGAATTTAGTCGATGCCATACTATTGCGATTTCGCGCCGGGTCATCCCTGGCACGGTCCCTACCATGATAACGAGTACGGGTTTCCCGTGCGCGATGATTCGGTGCTGTTCGAGCGTCTGGTGCTCGAAATAAACCAGGCCGGCTTGAGCTGGCTGACCATCCTGAAAAAGCGTGAACAGTTCCATATCGCCTACGACAAGTTCGACATCGATCGTGTCGCCGCCTACGGCGACCGCGAGAAGGCGCGCCTGCTGTCGGACGCCGGCATTATCCGTAACCGGCTGAAAGTCGACGCGGCGATCGCCAACGCGAAAACGCTTCAGGAAATCAGGAAAGACAACTGCAGTTTTGCCGACTGGCTGGACAGCCACCATCCGCTGCCGAAGGACGAATGGGTGAAATTGTTCAAGAAAACTTTCCGCTTTACCGGCGGCGAAATCACCGGCGAATTTCTAATGAGCACCGGATATCTGCCCGGCACCCATCGCGAGGACTGCCCGGTATTCGCCGAAATCTCCAAGCAAAGGCCACCCTGGCAATATAATACATAATATTATCAGCGGGTTACCGATTTTTAACGGCCTGGA
>JAPUHN010000126.1 GCA_027297685.1 Alphaproteobacteria bacterium
TGTTGTCCCGACGCCGAATGCGCATGGCCCAGTGCCGAGTAGGACCGTGCGAAATTCTTATCGAGTTCAACCGCCCGCCTTGCCAACTCCAACGCGGTCCGGCTGTCGTCCTCCGGATTATCGCTGTGCCGGAAAATCACAGCCATTGAATGCATCAACGATTTCCCGGCATAGCCACCGGCGAATTTGGGGTCCATCTCGATCACGCGCTCATACGCGCTCAGAGCCGAGCGAATGTTGTGCCGGGTCGGCGGCCATGGTGTCCTGCGGGCGCGCAAGTAGACCTCGTAAGCCTCAATGTTGTCTGTCGGCGCTTGCCCCAACCGGTTGCTTTCGCCGCGAGTCAACGCAACCTCGAGGGCATCGGCCACTTTTCGCGCGACCTCGTCCTGGATGGCAAAAATGTCTTCGAGGTCCCGGTCGTAGTGTTCCGCCCACAGGTGGTGATCGGTTCCTGAATCGATCAGCTGAGCGGTGATCCTGAGCCGATTGCCGGCCTTGCGAACGCTGCCTTCGAGCACGTAACGGACACCAAGCTCCTGCCCGATTTGCTTCACCGAGACCAGCTTTTCCTTGTAGACGAACGATGAATGCCGGGCGATGACGAAGAGGCCGGAAATCTTGGAAAGCACGGTGATGATGTCTTCGGCGATGCCGTCGGCGAAATATTCCTGTTCCGGATCGCCCGACATATTTTCGAATGCAAGGACGGCAATGGACGGCTTGTCAGGCAGCGCCAACTCGCCCCCGGCCGCATCCTGGACTGTATTCTCGGCACGAACCCGATAGACCCGGACCGGCTTGGCGATGTTCTTGACGGTCTGCTCACCCCTGTCCTCGAAACCGAACGACAGCTTGCCCTCGACCTGACCATGGACGATACCAGAGACATAAACCTCACCCGGTGTGCACAGCCCTTCAATCCGCGCTGCTACGTTGACGCCATCGCCGTAAAGGTTATCCCTTTAACCATGATGTCGCCGAGGTTGACCCCAATCCGAAGCATCATCTTGCGTTCATCGGAGAGTTGTTCGTTGCGGGCCTTGAGTTCTTCCTGAATGGCAACGGCCGCACGCACCGCCTCCACGGGGCTGCGGAACTCGGCCACCACGCTGTCCCCGGCGGTGGAGAAGACGCGACCCTCGTGGCGGTCGATCAGGCGATCGATGATCTCGCGATGGTTCTTGAGGGTGCGGAGCGTGGCCTCCTCATCCGCCTCCATGAGCCGGCTGTAGCCGACCACGTCGGCGGCAAGGATTGCCGCAAGCCTGCGTTGAACGCGTTCCTCGACCATGGCGTGGTCGGAACCCCCCTGATATTTATTGTGGGGAGATAGTAGGAGGGATGATTACCCGAGTCTATCGGGCGGCTTATGTCCGCTTTGGGTCAAAAGCGGACATTAGGTTAACAGACCAGGCCAACTTTCATTCCGCGGTTAAGGAAGCGTCTGCTATTGGCCGAGGCTGTTGAAAAACTCGGTTGAACACGGGTGTTCGGCATGATCTAGCCAACAGGCGACATTCTTGGAGGATTCCACTACGCCTTACGAGCAGATATCAGGCTATTGCCCATCGAAGACGGTTCTCGGACGACATCGACGAAGCCGGCTTGGGTGAGCCAATTCCGGTATTCCGACTCCGTATAGGCCTGACCATCGTCGAACATGTTTAGGAAGCTAAGATTCATGCCGACGGGGAACTTCGGTGACAACCGAGAATCGTCGGTAACAAAGCCAATGATATATAAACACCCTCCTGAGGGCAGTGCCGCAACGATGTTGTGAGCTGCCTTTTGGCACTGGTCTGCCGATAGGACTTGAAACAGCGCACGTGCCGTCGCGATGTCGAAACTGCCCGACAGCGGTTCTTCCAGTATGTTGACGGTTTCCACATTGATCCGATTCGCGAGGCCTGCTTTGTCTACCATCTCTTTCGCTATGGGAACGACGGATGGCAAGTCCAGCACGGTAGCATGAAGCTGCGGGTGTTCTTCGCACAGTGCTATGGCGAGCCCACCCGACCCTCCGCCGACATCAACAATGCTCTTTGCCTCGGCAAACTTGGAATTGCTAGCCAAATTGTGGCCTGCTGAAACCGCCATACCGTGAAGACCCTTCAGAAATCCACCGAGTTCTTCTTGGGACATTCCTGAAAAGTCGAGCTTGGCTTGTGCGGTATCGGTCCGAATAGATTCGGCAGTTTTCATCTGCGCATAGAATTGTTCTGTCCATGCTCCGTGAACTCCGCCGATGTAGTTGGGGTTTTTTTCTACAAGGTAATAATCTGCCATGGCCGTATTAGCGAACCGACTATCATCCAGTTCAAGGAATTCTGATAAAACAAGCTGATAAAGGAGCATTTGAAGCCTGCGGGGCTTTACGCCAAGCGCATCGGCTAATTCCTCCGCAGTCATCGGCCCTCGCGCCAGGGGCGTAAATAGGCCCAGCTGTAAAGCGGCGCGCACCGCCATCGGTGTAAAGATGGCCTCTCGAATATTATCTATTGGCGCACGCGAAGGCGGCGTTGTCTGTTCAGACGTCATAGCATCACCTCGCGAGAATGTTTGAGGTTAAACCCTAAGTGCTGGGCCAGGGTTTGTCCAAGCAGGCTGAATGTCCGCTTTGGGTCAAAAGCGGTCATAAGGTTAATAAGCTCCGGAGCCCATCGTCACGGCGTTAAATTAATGTCCTACGATGCGTTATATCTGACCGACGGTATATTCAGCATCGCGACCCACCTGGAAGAACAACCCGGAACCCTGCGTGTGCAACCAGTGGAGGCCGACAAAATAGAGCCCGAGCACCTCAGTGACACCGCGCTGATAACGCGGGTAACCCCGATCATCGAAGATCGGAAAATCGAGCCACCCGAAGTCGAAATAGAATCCGGTCCCGTAGACCACGCTGTTGATGCCGGCCGGCCTCAGGTCGAGCGATGCAGGCTCAGGCGTTGGTTGCCAATTGATGGGCACGAGGTCGCTTTGCGGCGCATCGATCCCGTTCTCGGCGATGTACTTGTCTATGGCCGCAGTCCGTTCGGCGCAGCTTTTATCCATGGCATCAAGATTCTCCGCGAGATCGTCGCCAAAGGAGACCTGATATCTATTGGCGTCGGCCAGGCGGCCATGGAGTTTGATGCCATTGAGTCCAAACTCGCGCAGATCGATAGTTCGCCCTCCGTCTCGGCCCGAGTTTAACGGCTGACGCTGAAAGCGGACCGCATGACCTAAACGGTGTTTTTCTATAGGTACCTCAAAGAGACCTGTGAGGTGGCTCCATTCCAGGAAATCACGACCACGGTAACGTCGGGGAACACGCGGCCCCTTGCCTACGCAGAGATGCACGTCGCGACCCGACGCGAACAGATCTTCGACGATCTGGCAGCCCGACTGCCCACTGCCCACCACCAGCACCGCGCCATCGGGAATCTGTTCGGGGTTCAGGTAGTCGTGGGAATGAACTTGAAAAATGTCATCGGCAAGTTTTTTGCTCCAACTCGGGATACGCGGTTTCTGATGTGTGCCGGTGGCGATGATCACGTTGTCGGCGGCAAAATCACCGGCCGAGGTATCGAGCGAGAACCGTGCGCCATTGCTGGACGGTCCCACCCGACGGACCTCAACACCGCCTTTAAAGGGCGGGTCGAAACTCTCTGCAAACCGCACAATGTAATCGACGATTTCGTCCCGCAGTATAAAGCCGTTCGGGTCGTTCCCATCATAGGGAAACCCCGGTAGCTTGCAGGTCCAGTTCGGCGTGACGAGACAGAACGAGTCCCATCTGTGGCGCCAGGTATCCCCGATCTCACCGCGATCAAGGATGATGTGGTCTCGGCCCGCTTTTTTGAGATGCCAACTGGCTGAAAGACCGGCTTGACCACCACCCACCACTATGGTGTCGACATGCTCGCTCATGTCGCTTCCTCCCCGTGTTGGACAACCACGCCATCATTAGATACCCGAAAGGACAACTTTGAGAAGGGGTTTATGTCCGCTTTGGGTCAAAAGCGGACATAAGGTTAACAGGCCAGAACCCCTCATCCCGCCGTTAAGGTTATGTCCGCTTTTAGCCAAAAGCGGACATAAGCGGTTCATCAAATGATGCCGCAAACTGGCACATCGCGATGCCGGTAGCGGGAGCCGTCCACCCCATCAAACCGGACGTAATTTTAGGGAGAGCAAACCGGCGAGCCCTGCCTCCTGCCGACATTTTGCCGCGATGAGCTCCTTCCCTATTGCGGCCTGCCCGTCAGAGTGAGTGACACATTCTGAGATACCACGCGGGCGAATAGCGTGCAGTTGAAAATGACGATTCCATACATTTCGGCGCCTTCTTCAAAAATCCTTGTCATTAAAAGGATAAGGTC